>NZ_JBSIPA010000366.1:0-6740 GCF_053574605.1 Caballeronia sp. M23-90
TAGCGGCAGCGGTCTGCTATACGCGTTTTTTAACACGTTGCGTGCGTCCGCGCCTGACGTGCAACCGGCCGCAACTCGTGCGGCCGTCGTGCTCCGGATTCAAAGCTTAAACCTGAATGCCTCCCGGATCAGTCTTTTCCAGTTCCCCCGATCCCGCCAGCAATCCCAGCACCGCCGAACCGCTTCTACATGTATGGCGTGGTGGCGCGGCTGGGATTGCTGGCGGCATCGGTGGAACTGGAAAAGACTGATCCGGAAGCCATTCAGGTTTAAGCTTTGAATCCGGAGCACGACGGCCGCACGAGTTGCGGCCGTTTGCACGTCAGGCGCGAACGCACGCAACGTGTTAAAAATCGCGTATTGCAGACCGCTGCCGCTTTTTACCGAATAAACCAAGGCCGAACGGCCGTTCTGGACGCTTATGGACATCCTTTTTATCGCCGATCCGCTCGATCATTTCAAGATCTACAAAGACACGACCTACGCGATGATGGCCGAAGCCGCCCGCCGCGGGCACACGCTCTACGCGTGCGAGCCGCAGCACCTGGCCTGGGTGTCGGGCAAGGTCGAAGGGTTGGTGCAACGCGTGTCCATAGTCGGCGACGTGGCGGATTCCGCGCGTTCGCCGTGGTACTCGGCCGCAACGCCGGAACTGCGCGATCTGAAGCAGTTCGATGCCGTTCTGATGCGCAAAGACCCGCCGTTCGACATGGAATACGTGACGACCACCTGGCTGCTCGAATTGGCCGAGCGTACCGGTGCACGCATCTTCAACAAGCCGCAGGCAATCCGCGACCACTCCGAAAAACTCGCAATCGGCGAATGGCCGCAATTCGTCGTGCCGACGCTGGTCACCCGTGACGCCGACCGGCTGCGCGCGTTCCACGCAGAGCACGGCGACGTGATCCTGAAGCCGCTCGACGGCATGGGCGGCATGGGCGTGTTCCGCGTGAAAGCCGATGGCATGAACCTCGGCACGATCGTGGAAATGCTGAGCGACAACGGCGCGCGCAGCGTCATGGCGCAGAAGTTCATCCCGCAAATCACCGATGGCGACAAACGTATTCTGATCATCGGCGGGCAGCCGGTGCCGTATTCGCTTGCGCGGATTCCGCAAGGCAACGAAGTACGCGGCAATCTGGCCGCCGGTGGCTTGGGACGCGCGCAACCGCTGACCGAGAACGACCGCAAGATCGCTGAAACGCTGGGGCAGACGCTGTTCAATCGCGGCCTGCTGCTGGTCGGGCTCGACGCCATCGGCGACTATCTCACCGAAGTGAACGTCACGAGCCCGACGTGCTTCCGCGAGATCATGGATCAGACCGGGTTCGATGTGGCGGGAATGTTTATCGATGCACTGGAGCGTGCTGTTGCAATTTAGAGGTGCCTGTCAAAGTGGCAGCCGGGCAGTTGAATCCGTCCGGACTGCTACAATCTGCCACTCATGAGATTCGTTTCGCGGTGCGATCCGGCCCCGAAATTGAAAGTGAGAATTTGCCGCAACGTGTTTCATATTGCGCTGCGCAAGACGTGCAAATTCCGACTAAGCTTGCAATATGCGGGCTTTTTCGACGCTTTTGCATCCGGATCGATGTTTGCGGTCGCTTTTTAATTGCGCGCATATAACAGCAAGTTCCCACGATTTCCGACGTATCTCGTCGTTTTGGGGCAGCACACTCTGATATGGCTGGCATTCTGATCATTGCTCACGCACCTTTCGCTTCGGCGCTACGTGAGTGCATTTCCCACATTTACGGCGGTTTGCCCGCGCGCATCGGCGTGATCGATGTGATGCCGGACTGCGATCCTGTAGAGGTGCGTGCGTTCGCGCGCTCCGAGATCGACCGTCTGAAGGAAGAGAACGGCGCGATCGTTCTCACCGATGTTTTCGGCGCAACGCCCGCGAACATTGCGCAGAGCCTTGCAAGCGACACGGTTCGCGTGCTGGCCGGCGTCAACCTGCCCATGCTCGTGCGCGCCGTGTGCTACCGGACCACGCCGCTGGAAACGATGGCCGAAAAGTCGCTCCAGGGCGGATCGAAGGGCATTCAGGAGCTGGACGCGTCGACACCTGCAAATCCTTGCGCAATGGCGAGCGCCGCTGCCGCGGCAAGTTGTGCGGTGAAATCGGCGGCGGTTGCCAGCGAGCCGGAAAAAGTAGTCAGTCATTAAAACCAAGGCACCTGCACGAGTCAGCCCTTTCACCTAGCGCCCGGAGCATCATGCTGCAACAAGAAACAACGATTGTGAACAAGCTGGGTCTGCACGCGCGTGCCTCAGCAAAGCTCACACAACTGGCAGGAAGTTTTCAATGCGAGATCTGGATGAGCCGCAACGGCCGTCGGATCAACGCAAAAAGCATCATGGGAGTGATGATGCTGGCAGCGGGAATCGGCAGCACGGTGACGATCGAAACCGAGGGCGCCGACGAAGCCGAGGCCATGAAGGCCGTTCTCGCCTTGATCGCCGACAAATTTGGCGAAGGTCAGTGAGCTTGTCATCGAAGATGTTTTGAAGAGAGCCGCGTTCCAACGCGGCTTTTTTTATGCGTTGCTGCAGCGCAAACGGTGAGGGATCGCGTTCGAATTTATAATGAGGCGCGCAATCGTATGTTCGGGCATTGCCAGCCTGCAAATACGACGCAACCGCGATCCACCCTAACCAGAGAGGTGCGCGTGTCGTTCACGCTGCATGGAATCCCAGTCTCCCGCGGCATTGCCATTGGCCGTGCGTATCTGATCGCGGCCGCCGCGCTGGATGTCGACCATTACCTCGTCGAGCCGGATCGTATCGACGGTGAGATCGAACGCTTTCACGCAGCCCAGGCGCAGGTCCACGCGGAGCTCGACGCGCTGCGTGAGGACCTCGCGGCCGATGCCCCCAGCGAAATGGGCGCCTTCATCAACGTCCATTCCATGATCCTGAACGACGCCATGCTCGTTCACGAAACCATCGATCTGGTGCGGACCCGCCGATACAACGTGGAATGGGCGCTCACCGAACAGCTCGAGATCCTGAGCCGCCATTTCGACGATATCGAAGACGAATATCTGCGCGAACGCAAGGCTGATATCCAGCAGGTCGTCGAACGCGTGTTGAAGGCGCTGGCGGGCGCTCCGTCCACGGCGACGCTCGTGGTCGATGGCGCCGCGACCAACGGTCACAACGACATGATCGTGGTCGCGCATGACATTGCGCCGGCCGACATGCTTCAGTTCAAGACGCAGGCGTTCAAGGGTTTTGTCACGGACCTGGGCGGGCGCACGTCGCACACGGCGATCGTGGCGCGCAGCCTGGGCATTCCGGCATCGGTGGGTGTGCAGCAGGCGAGCGCGTTGATCCGGCAGAACGATCTGATCATCGTGGACGGCGATCACGGCATTGTGATCGTGGATCCCGCGCCGATCGTGCTCGAAGAATATTCGTATCGGCAAAGCGAGAAGGTGCTCGAACAGAGGAAGCTTCAGCGCCTCAAGTTCTCGCCCACGCAGACGCTCGACGGCACGAAGATCGACTTGTGCGCGAACATCGAGTTGCCCGACGACGCAAAGACCGCGCTCGATGCCGGCGCAATGGGCGTCGGCCTGTTCCGCAGTGAATTCCTGTTCATGAACCACAAGGACGAGCGGCCGGAGGAAGAGGAGCAATTCGAGGCTTACAAGCGGGCCATCGAACTGATGAACGGCCGGCCGGTGACCATCCGGACAATCGATGTCGGCGCCGACAAGCCGCTTGAATCGATGAGCAGCGGCGACGGCTACGAGACCGCGCAAAACCCGGCGCTCGGCTTGCGCGCGATCCGCTGGAGCCTGTCCGAACCGCAGATGTTCATGACGCAACTGCGCGCCATCCTGCGTGCATCGGCGTTTGGCCGGGCGAAGATCCTGATCCCGATGCTCGCGCACGCGCAGGAGATCGACCAGACGCTCGACCTGATCCACGAAGCGAAGCGTCAGCTTGACAGCGCCGGTATCGAATACGACCGCAATGTGCAGGTCGGCGCGATGATCGAGATTCCAGCCGCGGCAATTGCGGTGCGCCTGTTCCTGAAGCGGCTCGATTTCCTGTCGATCGGGACAAACGATCTGATCCAGTACACGCTTGCCATCGATCGCGCGGATAACGCTGTAGCGCATCTTTATGATCCGCTGCACCCCGCTGTGCTGCACTTGATCGCGTTCACGTTGCGCGAAGCGAAAGCCGCAGGCGTGCCAGTTTCAGTGTGCGGCGAAATGGCCGGCGACCCGAGCGTGACGCGCCTCCTGCTCGGCATGGGGCTGACCGAATTTTCGATGCACCCCAGTCAGTTGCTGGTCGTCAAGCAGGAGATCCTGCGCGCGGATCTGAAGGCCTTGAACAAGCCCGTCGCGGACGTGCTTGCAGCGTATGAACCCGCGGAATTGCTTGCGGCCCTGGCGGTGCTTCAGAAGGCTTGAGCCAGCAGTTTCTTGTCGGCTATCAGCTTGTCCACCACGCGCATCACGAATTCAGGCGTGATGATCGACGTGCACTGGAACCGCTGCGCCTTGTCCGCGCGGCGGGGGCACCACGCGAAGTCCGTGGCTTCGAACTCGGCGGTCGTGTCGTTGAAGCAGCTATTGCAGCCATGAAAATTGATCACGCGATACGGCGTGCGAAATTCCGTCGATGGATGCGAAAACCCGCTGATCATCACAACGGGCGTGCCCGCGGCCCACGCGAGCCACGACAACCCGCTTCCCAGTCCGATAAAAAAATCCGCGTGATTCAACAGGCTCAAACGTTCCTGCAATGGCCGGTTGCCGGTGAAATCCTCGGCGCCTTCAGGCATCGTGTTCATGTATTCGGCGTTGCCGTATGACTGCTCTTTATCGATGCACAGGACGCGGTAGCCGAGTGTTTTCAAATGCGCGATCAACGTTGGCCAGCCGCGCGGGTTGTTCCAGTACTTGCATTGCGCAGTCGATTGCGTCGCGATGCAAACATAACGCTCCGTGATTAGGCGGGATTTATCGGTGATGACCACTTTCGGGCGGCGTTCCTCGCAAGGCACGCCGAGCAGGTAGGCAATCATGTCCTGCATGTTGCTCACGCGTGGGTCGGTCGGTTGATGATCGCGCTCTGAAAATGGCTTGAGCAGACCGATGTAGTACGTAGCGTAGAACGTATCCGCCTGACTGTTCAGTTCTTCGTCGGTTTCAATATGCAGACGCGGATAACCCTCGCGGAAAAGCGGCTGCAGATGCGGCCCCAGCGGCATGTGCAGTTCGCAACTGTGCTGCTCGCGAAATGCATCGATGACCGGCATCCACGCGATCGAATCGCCGAGCGCAAGCGGCGCCATGCGTAATGCCACTTTCTTGTTGGCCGCATTGAAGGTGTGGGAGAAGACGAGGCGCTGACCGTCGAACACTTCTAGCAGGAAACGCACGAAATATTTACGCCTGCTCGTGATCACGGTGTTGGCTTCCACAGCTTCGTCAAGTACGACGTTGAACGTGTCCAGGTCTATCATGCGAACGCGCCAGCCATCCACCGGCACTTGCACGCGGCATCCATAGTTGAAGTCGAAGCGGACTCCTTCGGCGCCGCTCAGTGCCGGTGGGCCCGGGCGTGCAAATTCAGTTTCATTCCGGCCGCGCTGCGTGCTTTGGCTTGCTGTCTCACTCACGTGTTGCTCCAATCGCTTTAAGGTTCAGCAGCCACGATAAGGCAGCCGAACCATCAGCTAAATTGGAGGAATCTTAAATTTGAGACAACGCATGCGGGCGACGCGCGAAAGGCACTATTTCGCCGTATGTGATCCGCAAACAGGGCAGTCCGCCTGCCTTGCAATGCGCATGGTGTTCCACTCCATGCGCAGCGAATCGAGCATCATCAGGCGTCCTTGCAATGTCGTGCCGAAGCCGCCAATCAGACGCAGCGCCTCCGCCGCCTGCATCGTGCCGATAATGCCGACCGTCGGCGAGAAGACGCCCATGGTCGAGCAGGCCACCTCTTCGAACGCGTCGTCAGGCGGGAACACGCACGCGTAGCACGGCGATTGCGCGGAGCGAAAATCGAAGGTGCTGATCTGGCCGTCAAAGCGGAGCGCGGCGCCCGAGATCAGCGGCACGCCATGCGCGTAACAGGCCGCGTTGATGGCGTGGCGGGTGGCGAAGTTATCGGTGCAATCGAGTACGACAGTCGCGTGCGGGACGTTGTCGTTCAGCCATTGCGCGTCGGCGCGCGTGGCGACCGCGTTCACCTTGACATCGGGGTTGAGCGCGGCGAGCGTCCTGCGCGCCGAGTCCACCTTGGGTTCACCCACGGATGCCGTGGCGTGGACGATCTGGCGCTGGAGATTGGTGAGATCGACGGTATCGGCATCGACCAGCGTCATCTCGCCGATACCCGCCGCCGCCAGGTACATCGCCGCCGGGGCGCCAAGGCCGCCTGCGCCAATGATCATCACGTGCGCATCCAGAAAGCGTTGTTGCGCTTCGATGCCGATTTCATCGACGAGAATATGGCGGGAGTAGCGGAGAAGCTGATCGTCGTTCATCGGGCGCTCGAGTGGGCAATGACCGGCGCGGCGGTCAGGAAGCGCCTATTTTAAGCGCGAGGCTCGCAAACGCAGTAAAACCCGGCAAGGCAGAAACGAAAACGCCGCCCACATGGGGCGGCGTTTGATCTGGCTGGCCGAAAAATCTTACTGCGTAGCCGATGCCGGCACGGGCGCCGAAGCAGGCGCCGCAGCGTCCGATCCAGGCGTTGCCGGA
>NZ_JBSIPA010000367.1:0-6727 GCF_053574605.1 Caballeronia sp. M23-90
TCGCGTCCTGATGGTGGAGCGCAGCGGCCGCGCGGTTGCGCAATTGAAGGCGAACCAGGCGCGTCTCGCCGCGAAAAACATCGAAATCGTCGAAGCCGATGCGCTGCGGCTCGCCGCAAACCTGCCGTCGAACTCCTTCGATGTCGTGTTCCTCGATCCCCCTTTCGGCGATACCACCATGCTCCAGCGGGCGCTTGAACTCGCGGCGCCGCTGGTATCGGCGAATGGATTGTTGTACGTGGAATCGGGCGAACCGCTCGACCCCGCGGAAGTCCCGGCCTTAGCCGGATGGGCAATTACCCGCGAAGGCAAGGCCGGCGCGGTCCGCTATCATTTGCTGCAGCGCGAAAATGAGGAATAATGCGCGTTCCGAAACGCTGGCCGGCGATGCGCCGGTTTCGGCGGAAGGAACATGCGAAGGGCTTGCATCGGGGCATGATTAGAGACGGCTTCTTGTAGATACCGGCATCGTCCCAATTTTCATCTGGCGAAGTATCGTCAGGAATTCTGCAAAAAAGCGCCAGAAAAAGTATCAGAAGAGGAGATGCCCCATGGTTACTGCCGTTTATCCGGGAACGTTCGATCCGCTCACGCGCGGTCACGAAGACCTTGTGCGACGCGCTTCGAGTATTTTCGATACGCTGGTGGTTGGCGTCGCCGACAGCCGCAACAAGAAGCCGTTTTTCAGCCTGCAGGAACGGCTGGACATTGCCCACGAAGTATTGGGGCACTATCCAAATGTCAAGGTGATGAGCTTCAAGGGACTTTTGAAGGATTTCGTGCGCAAGAACAATGCGCGCGTGATCGTGCGAGGGTTGCGTGCCGTCTCCGACTTCGAATATGAATTCCAGATGGCCGGCATGAACCGTTACCTGTTGCCCGACGTCGAAACCATGTTCATGACGCCCTCGGACCAGTACCAATTCATCTCGGGCACGATCGTGCGCGAGATCGCGCAACTGGGCGGCGATGTCAGCAAGTTCGTGTTTCCATCGGTGGAAAAACGCCTGCAGGACAAAGTGGGTCCGATCGCGCCTGATTCATCGACGCCCTGAGGGCATCGAAATGCCGGCTGAAACGCCGGACGAAGAGAGTAAAGCATGGCCCTGTTCATTACCGACGAGTGCATCAACTGCGACGTGTGCGAGCCCGAGTGCCCGAACGACGCCATATCGATGGGTGTCGACATCTACGTGATCGACCCGAAAAAATGCACGGAATGCGTCGGACACTACGACGAACCGCAGTGCGTGCAAGTGTGCCCCGTGGAATGCATTCCACGCGACCCGGCGCATGACGAAAACCCCATCCAGTTGATGGCGAAATATCACGCGTTGATGAAGGCGAAGGGCGTTTGAAGTTGGAGTAACGCCCAACGCCCAACGCAGTTAAAGCACCGCGCGCAACGCGGCCACGAGCGCATCACATTCGGCGTCCGTCCCGACGGTAATCCGCAAGTGTTGATCGATCCGTGGCAGCCTGAAATGCCGCACGAAGATCTCCTTTTCCTTCAGGCTCGCGGCGAGCGCTGCGGCGTCGTGTGCCGGATGGCGCGCGAATACGAAGTTCGCCGCCGACGGCACCACGTCGAATCCCAGCGCTTTCAATTCAGCCGATAACCGCTCGCGGCTCGCGATCACCTTCGCGCAGGTAGCGCGGAAATAATCGTCGTCCTCGAACGCTGCGATTGCCGCAACCTGCGCCAACCGGTCGAGCGGATACGAGTTGAAGCTGTCCTTCACGCGCGTGAGCGCCTCGATCAACGCCTCGTGTCCAAGCGCATATCCGACGCGCATTCCGGCCAGCGAACGCGCCTTCGAAAACGTCTGGATGACCAGCAGATTCGGATATTCATCGACCAGAATGGCCGCCGATTCCGCGCCGAAGTCCACATACGCTTCGTCGATCACGACAACAGAATCCGGGTTCGCCGCGAGCAGGATACTGATCTCGTCGAGCGGCAACGCGCGGCCAGTGGGCGCATTCGGATTCGGCAGCAGGACGCCGCCATTGGGCGCACGATAATCATCGACATCAATACCAAAATCCGCGTTCAGCGGCACCGCGTTGAACGCGACGCCGTACAACTGCGCGTACACCGGATAAAAGCTGTACGTGATATCCGGGAAACGGATTGGCGTGTCGTGCTTGAGCAGCGCCTGGAAGGTGTGCGCGAGGACTTCGTCGGAGCCATTGCCGACGAACACTTGCTCCGCGCGCAATCCGTGATGCTGCGCGATGGTTTCGCGCAGCGCGCGTGCCGTCGGATCGGGGTACTTGCGCAGCGAATCGCCGTTGTTCCCAAGCTCGCGAGTGATGGCATCGATAACCCGCGGCGACGGCGGATACGGATTTTCGTTCGTGTTGAGCTTCACGGGACGCGCGAGCGCGGGTTGTTCGCCCGGCACATACGGCGTCAGCGTATTGACAATGTCGCTCCAGAAACGGCTCACGTTTCGCTCCTTATCAAGGCATTCAGTTCAACCGGCGCGATGCAGGTTCATCACCGCGCGTTCCATTTCGTCGTTGATCGCGACAGGCATGACGGCAAGCGCGCGTTCGATCGATGCATCGATCACGTCCTGCTCTTCGCGGCGCGGCGGTTTCAGCACGAAGTTGGCGACATCGGGCTTGGCCCCGGCGCGTGATGCTTCGGGAATCAGATCCCGTGGATGCCCGATGCCAATCCTCAAGCGCCAGTACTGCTGCGACGACAAATGCGCGGAGATGTCCTTCAGGCCGTTATGGCCGCCGCTGCCGCCACCGAGCTTCAGCTTGACTGTGCCGGGTGGCAAATCGAGTTCATCGTGCGCGACGAGTATCTCGTCCGGCAGGATCTTGAAGAACTGGGCGACGGCTACGACCGATTGCCCCGATCGATTCATGAACGTCTGCGGCTCAAGCAGATGGATCTCGTGGCCATTGAGCCGGCCCCGCCCGTAATGGCCGTGGAACCGGCGTTCATCGCGCAGGGATGCCCCCGAGTCGCGCGCCAGTTGATCGACGAACCAGAAGCCTGCGTTATGGCGCGTCGCTGTATATTCGGCGCCCGGATTGCCGAGCCCGACGATCAGTTTGATCATGTTCAATCGTGGCGGCGTGGCTGCGCGCGAATCAGCGCTTCAAACCTCGACCGCACCAGAAAAAGGCTAAAAAAAACCCGCCGGCGCAGAGCAACGGCGGGTCACTTTGTCCACTCGTGAGAGTGGACTCAAGCGTACAGGCTTCAGCAGACTTATGCAGCCGGCTTGTCGCCTTCGGCAGCGGCATCGCCAGACGCGGCTTCCTCGGATACAACGGCAGCCGGAATGGTCGCCGAAGCAATAACCGGGTTTTCTGCTTCGAGGTGAGCGATCAGCGCCACGCCCTTCGGCAAAGCGATGTCCTTCACGTGCAACGCCTGACCCGCTTCGATCTTGGCCAAGTCGAGTTCGACGAATTCCGGCAGGTCAGCCGGCAGACATTCGATTTCGATTTCGTTGATCACGTGCGAGATCACGGCGCCACCGGTCTTCACAGCCGGGTTGGTTTCCTGGTTCAGGAAGTGAACCGGAACCTTGGTGTGCAGCTTCTTCGATGCATCGACACGTTGGAAGTCAACGTGCAGAACCATTTGCTTGAACGGATGGTATTGCACGTCGCGCAGCAGGACTTGTTGCGTCTTGCCGGCAACTTCCAGTTCGAGAATCGACGAATGGAAAACTTCTTTCTTCAGCGCGTGCCAAAGGGCGTTGTGATCGAGCTCAACAGCCAGAGCTTCAGCATTTGCGCCATATACGATACCCGGCGTCTTGCCCGAGTTACGCAGGCGGCGGCTCGCACCCGTACCGTGCAGATTGCGCTCAAAAGCGACTACTTTCATGATTCAACTCCATAATCTGCCCGCGACCAGGCAGTGAAAACGGGGCTGTCCGCGAAAGCGTTCAGCCCCAGAGCAGCGATTCAGGCCTTCGTTCGCCTGAACCGATTACGCGGTATTGAGAAGTTTGATCTCCGCTTCACCGCAAATACTTTCAACCTCGTTCAACCCTCGGCGAACAGCGACATGACCGAGTCGCCGCGCCGGATCCGCGAGAATGTCTCGGCCAGCAAACCCGCGCTCGACAATACACGCACCTTGGTGCATGCGCGCGCTTCGTCGGAGAGGGGAATGGTGTCCGTGACAACCAGTTCGTCCAGTTCCGATGCCGCGATCCGTTCACCCGCGCCGCCCGACAAAACCGGGTGCGTGGCATAAGCGAACACTTTTACGGCGCCGCGTTCCTTCAAAACCTGTGCTGCCTTGCAAAGCGTGCCGGCGGTGTCGACCATGTCGTCCATGATCACGCACGTGCGGCCTTCCACTTCACCAATGATGTTCATCACTTCAGCGACGTTCGCCTTCGGGCGACGCTTGTCGATGATCGCGAGATCGGTATTGAGCTGCTTGGCCAGTGCCCGGGCGCGAATCACACCGCCTACGTCAGGGGAGACGACCAGCAGGTTTTCGTGATTTTGCTTGCGCAGATCGCCGAGCAGTACGGGCGTTGCGTAGATGTTGTCGACCGGGATGTCGAAGAAACCTTGAATCTGGTCGGCGTGGAGGTCCATGGTGATGACACGATCCACACCGGCGATTTCCAGCATGTTCGCCACGACTTTCGCTGAAATGGCGACGCGAGCCGAACGGGGACGGCGGTCCTGGCGGGCATAACCAAAGTACGGAATGGCTGCGGTGATCCGGCCAGCGGATGCGCGCTTGAGCGCATCGACCATGATCATGAGTTCCATCAGCGTGTCATTGGTCGGTGCGCAGGTGGACTGCAGCACGAACACGTCTTTGCCGCGCACGTTTTCCTGGATCTCGACCATGATTTCGCCGTCAGAAAAACGGCTGACCATTGCCTTGCCGAGAGGGATACCAAGGATCTTGACGACTTCCTGTGCAAGCGCGGGATTCGCGTTGCCAGTGAATACCATCAGGCCGTCACTGCTCATCGTGCACCTGTTCTTGGCTGGGGCGAGAGGAAAAACGCGGGAAATTAATGGCAGGGGAAGAAGGATTCGAACCTTCGCATGCTGGAATCAAAATCCAGTGCCTTAACCAACTTGGCGACTCCCCTACACTAACTTTGAGTCTCACCGGGCAGTGTAGGCCAAACCCGGCAAAACGAAACTTTACGACGCGAAAGCGAAGAGAGGATGCGAATCCAGGCTTTCGGTCACTCTGCTTTTCCAGCTTGCCGGGAGTTTGGCTTGCGCCATCTCAGCTTCGGCTTTACTACGAAAAGCGGCAAACACGCTCGCTCCAGATCCGGTCATTCGCGCAGGTGAAAGATTCGAAAACCACTCCAGCACCTGAGCTACTTCCGCGTACTTCTCTGTCACAACTGCCTGCATGTCATTTCGACCGAAACTGTCTGGCCAATCTGCTTCAGAACTATGTTGTGCAAGGAAGTCCGTTATTGTGAGGACTTTTGAGTCCCTTGTCAACGCTTTCTCTGAAAAAATCGCGGCAGTTGGAACATGTACCGCAGGACTCACCACCAGGAAGAAACGTTTCGGTAAATCGACCGCTTGCAGCGCTTCGCCCACACCTTCAGCAAAAGCATTTTGACCGAAGACGAAGAACGGTACATCGGCGCCCAGTTTCAACGCCAGATCCTGCAGCGCCTGCCTCGACAAATCCAAGCCCCACAAGCGATTCAGTGCAAGCAGAACGGTAGCGGCATCAGAACTGCCACCGCCGAGACCGGCGCCCATAGGCAGTATTTTATCAATTTCTATGTTTACGCCAAGGGGGGTGCCGGTTGTCGATTGCAGCAGACGTGCCGCGCGTACTACAAGGTCATCCGCTTCGGGAACGCCCGGGACTTCGGTAATTCGTGCGATCACGCCATCATCGCGGCGGGTAAAGTGGAGCACGTCGCCCCAGTCGAGCAACTGGAACACCGTCTGCAGCGCGTGGTATCCGTCCGGACGCCGCCCCGTGATATGCAGGAAGAGATTGAGCTTGGCAGGCGCAAGACAGTTGCGCAGGGACGCGTCAGCCAGCGGACGCGCCTTGACCTGCGATAAGCCCGGTTCAGTTGAAGACATGCCGATAGGTGCGAAAAGGTGCGAAAAACGTTACTGGTCGAGGACGAGCTTGATATCGAGCGGCGGTTCTTCGCGCGACAGGTTCAGGCGTTTGACGCCAGTGGCGGGTGCATCGGCATAGGCCAGATAGTCGATGGTCCAGCCGTCCTGCTTGATCTGCTTCAGGTGGTCATTTTGCGACGACGAGTCCATGGTCGTGCGTGCCCGGGAAGTCGGCGCCGGCGATGGCTGCAGCCAGTAGCGCAGACCTTCCACTGGCAACGCGAAGCCCATTGTGTTGCGCATCAGTTCCGAGACATTGTCAGCGGTTTGTGGGTCACGGTTGGGCAATTCCAGCGTGGCCGATGACGGCGACGACGTCACGATAGCCATGGTCTGCCCCAGCGGATTGCGCAGTTGCAACGTGACGGTATCGCCCGTTTCCTGCCAGTCGAAGTTGCCGTACGCGTTGCGTTGCTGACCGTTCTGGTCGTCGTACTGGACTGCAAACCGGCCGTGATACGCGCGGGTCGTTTGCGCCGTGACATTGTCAGCGGTTTGTGGGTCACGGTTGGGCAATTCCAGCGTGGCCGATGACGGCGACGACGTCACGATAGCCATGGTCTGCCCCAGCGGATTGCGCAGTTGCAACGTGACGGTATCGCCCGTT
>NZ_JBSIPA010000368.1:0-6725 GCF_053574605.1 Caballeronia sp. M23-90
AAAGCGGTCCGCGACGGCTGGCGCCACGAAGAAAGCCGGCAAGCCGGCATAAGTTCGGCCCGAAAAAAAAGCCGGACGCGCGAGCGTCCGGCCTCCAAATGTCTTGAGCTCACGCAGTCACGTCAATTCACGTCCGCCGGTTTCATCGAGCTTGGACACTGCAATCAGCGAGATCACCACGCAGATGATCATGTACCACGCCGGCGCCATCGTGTTGCCAGTGATCTTGATCAGCCACGCGACCACAAGCTGCGCACTGCCGCCGAAGAGAGAAACCGCCACTGCGTAAGCGCTCGCCAGATAGCCCGCGCGCAAATGCTTGGGGAAGTTTTCCGGCATCAGCGAATAGGCGGGGGCCGAACCCATCGTGTAGAACAGCATCAGCAACACGATCAGACCCATCACCACGGGCAGGGACGGATACTGGTTCATCAGCCAGAAGCACGGATACAGCAACACGATCAACGCAATCCGTCCAGCCAGGATCAGTGGTTTGCGGCGCTGCATCTTGTCCGATAACGCGCCCCATACCGGGCACAACGCCAATGACGCGACCGCGGCGCATATTGAAACCAGCATGGACAGCTTGGCCGGCACCTTGAGGTACTGGATCATGTACGTGGGAATGTAGTACATGAGAACGTAGGTGGCGACCGTCATGCCCATGATCGCGAACACGGTCAGGATCCACTTGCGGACCATCCCGGGTTCGAAACCGGACGCATGCGCCCTGGCCGGTTTCGGCGGCTCTTCCACAATGTGCCGGCGCAGATAAACACCTACGGGCATGATCGCCGTGCCGATCAGGAACGGCACGCGCCATCCCCAGTCGAGCAGTTGCTCGGGGCTCAACTGATACGTGAGCAATGCTGCGATACCGGAACCCATCAGCGCCGCAGCGCCCTGACTGGCGAGTTGCCAGCTTGCACGAAAGCCGCGACCCTTGGCCGATCCTGTTTCCAGCAGCGTGGCTGTCGCCGCACCGAATTCGCCGCCTTGCGCGAAGCCTTGCAGCAAGCGCGCGAAGATGATCAGCGCGGGTGCCGCCAGGCCGATGCTCGCGTATGTGGGTGCAAGGCCGATCATCGCGGAGCCGAGCGCCATCAGGAAGATGGTCAGCGTAAGGGCGGCGCGTCGGCCGCGTTTATCGGCGTAATGTCCGAGCACGAAACCGCCGACCGGACGCGCGACGAAACCAATCGCGAACGCGGACAACGCAAGCAAGGTCGACACCACCGGATCGTGCGCCGGGAAAAACAGCTTGGCGATAGTCAGCGCGAAAAAGCTGTAGACGGTGAAGTCGAAGAACTCGAGCAGGTTGCCAATGATCGCCGCAATGACGATCTTGCCTTGCGACACGGCTTTGGCAGGTTGGACTGTTGTGGTCGCCATGGGAATCCGTAGATGGTTTTTTATAGCGCGAGGAAGCGCTCGACCAGACGCGTCCAGTACGCGGCGCCAACGGTCAGGTTGTCATCGTTGAAATCATAGGATGCGTTGTGAAGCATCGGCGCGCCTTCACCGTTGCCAAGACGCAGGAAACAGCCCGGCTTCTGCTGCAGGTAATAAGCGAAGTCCTCGCTGCCGGCGATGGGGCCGAAGTTATCGACCACACGATCTTCTCCAACCAGTTCACGCGCCACTTCGAGCGCCAGTCGGGTCTCCGCTTCGCTGTTGATCACGACCGGATACCCCGGCACGTAGTCGATATCGATCTTCGCGCCGTAGCCGCTCGCATGGGCTTCGGCGAGCGCGCGAATGCGGGTTTCGAGCTGCTTGCGCACGGTGGCGTCGAAGGAACGGACGCTGAGCTGCAGCCGCGCCGATTCGGGAATCACGTTTGCCGCGTGTCCCGCATTGAATGCGCCGACCGTGACGACGGCCGTCTGCATGGGGTCGATACTGCGCGCGACCACCGTCTGCAACGCCATTACCAGAGCCGAGCCGATCACGACCGGATCGATCGACAGATGCGGGCGTGCGGCGTGACCGCCGCGGCCATGCACGGTGATGTTGACCGTGTCCGATGCCGCCATGAACGGTCCGCTGCGGAACATGAACGTGCCGGTCGGATAACCCGGATGATTGTGCAGCCCGAAGATCGCTTCGCAGGGGAACCGCTCGAAGAGACCATCTTCGATCATGCGTTTCGCACCGCTGTCCGCGCCGATTTCTTCGGCCGGTTGGAACACGAGATGCACGGTGCCGTCGAAAGCGCGTGAACGAGCGAGATGGCGCGCGGCGCCGAGGACCATGGTGGTGTGGCCGTCGTGACCGCAGGCGTGCATCAAGCCTGCGTTGCCGCTTGCATAGGGCAGACCGGTTTCTTCGGCGATAGGCAATGCGTCCATATCGGCACGAACGGCGACGGCGCGCGTCCCGGTGCCTGCCGTAAGCGACGCCACCATGCCCGTTCCACCCAGGCCGCGCGTGACCTTGTAGCCCCACGTTTCCAGCTTCTGCGCCACGAAGTCAGAGGTCTGGAATTCCTTGTACGCGAGCTCCGGATTCTGGTGAAGGTGATGACGGATGACGCTGAGTTCATCGCGCAGATCGCTCGTGTCGTCGAGTAAGCAGAAACCCTTGGTATTTTCCATGATCGATGGTGCCTGTATTTGGGGAAACGGAATCGGCCAGTATTCCGGTGCAAAATCACTCAAACAATGACGTTCCTTCGCCGATAATGTTGACCTGAATGTCAACATTTAACGCACATGACGATCGATATCTCTTCCTCGCGCGAATCCGTTTTAAGTGCCCGAAGCCTGCGTTATCTGCATGAAGTCGAGTCGCACGGCGGCGTGCGAGCGGCGGCTGACGCGCTCGGTATCAATCCGTCGGTGATCAGCCGGCAAGTCGGGCAGCTCGAACGGGATTACGGCGTCGTCCTGCTCGAGCGAAGCGGGCGGCGCGCGGTGCTGACCGAAATTGGCATGAGCCTCGTCGAACATTTTCGCGAGAGCAAGCGGCGTGATGCCGACATGCTCGCTCAACTCGAAGACTTCAAGAGCCTGCGGCGCGGGAGGCTGGGGATTGGCGTGGGCGAGGGGCGTATCGAAAATCTGCTGGCTACCGTCATGGAGCGGTTCAGCTTGCAGTTTCCTGACATCGTGGTGGAATTCCGCAGTGGAGCGACCTCCGAGATCATTGCCATGGTGCGCAACGACGACGTGGATCTCGGCCTGTGCGCGGGCGGCAAAAGTGATCCCGCGATTCGTGCGCGGATCTTTCGCGCGGCGCCGTTTTGCGCGATGGTCAGTCCGCGTCATGCACTTGCCGGCGAGCGTCGGATCCGCTTCGAGCAGTTGCGCGATCAGCGGTTGATCTTCATGCCGGAGCGGTTCGGCGTGCAGCAGTACCTGGACGCCATCATAAGCGCAGAGCGGCTGACTGTGACGCCGTCGTACAGATGCGACCTGTTTTCCGCAGCTCAGGCAATCGCGGCGGCGGGGCTGGGCGTGGCTTTCATGTCCACCGATGCCGCGCGTCAGTATCTTGACGCCGGACGTCTGGTCGCACTTGAAATCGAGCATCCGATAGCGCGCGAATTCAGCAGCCAGGTGATACGCCGCGTGGGGCGGCGTTTGTCGCCAGCGGCCGAGTTTTTATGGCGGCAACTCGTGGAAGCGATGCAGCGCAGATGGGCGGCCTCGGGAAGAGGAGCCAGCGCGGGTTAGCCGAACCAATGCGCCTGCTTCAGGCGGAAGCAAGCGCAGGCATCGCCACCGGGCGCGCGATGGCGAGAAACGCGTTCATGGCGCTGCTTGCATAGACGTCGTGACGACGCACGAACACCGTATCGACGAAAGCATCGTCGGGAGCAAGCTCATGCAGGGCGACCCGTCCTTCACGCGACGCCGCCATGACCACGCCCTTCGGCAGGAGCGTCACGCCGACGCCGGCCGCGACGCATCCGAGCATGGCATCGAGTGAACCGAATTCGAGCGGTGTGCTGACCTGCAGGCCCAGCCGTGTGAGGACGCTTTCAAGCCGCGCACGATACGAACATCCCTGCCGGAACACGATGGTCTTCACCACGCCCTTTTGCGCGAGATCCCTGACGGACCGGAACCTGCGCGCGGTGACAAGCGCCATTTCCTCGTTGAAGATGGTTTCCGTATGCAGGTCTTCGTGAGTGACAGGACCGGCGACAAACGCACCATCGAGCCGATACTGCAGGACGTCTTCCACCAGACTCGCCGTAGTGCCGGTTCGCATGACGAGTTCGACCTTCGGAAACGTTACGGTGAATTGCGCGAGCACGTTCGGCATGCGCAACGCGGCGGTGGTTTCGAGCGTACCCAGAACCAGCGGTCCGCTCGCGACGCCTTCGTCTTTCACCGCTGTCCGGGCATCGTCCAGCAGCCGCGCCATCTGCCTGGAGAAAGGCAATAACCTGCGTCCGGCCGCTGTCAGTTCCACACCTCGATGATGCCGGTGAAACAGCGCCGTGCCGAGTTCGTCTTCGAGCAATCGAATTCGCGCGGTCACGTTCGACTGCACGGTATGAAGCTCGAGCGCCGCGCGATTCATGCTGCCGTTTCGTGCAACCGACTCGAAGATGCGCAGATCGGCGGCGTCCATGATGGCTCCAGGTATCGGAAGAAGTGATAGCAATTATCACATCAAAGCGCCGCTCGCCTGATCAAAGCTTGTTAAGCTGGACGGCACTGAATGACCAAGCAACTATCCGGGAAAGGAGCGAACATGGGCACCTGGCGTGATCGTCGGATCATCGAGCTGTTCGGCATTGAAGCACCCATCATTCTCGCTCCAATGGCCGGGCCGGGTACACCGGAACTTGCCATAGCGGTGGGCGAAGCGGGGGGCCTTGCATCGCTGCCTTGCGCGTTGTCGAGCGTGGAGCAAGCGCACGATGCGCTCACGTTGATCCGCTCGAAAACCCGCGCGCCGGTCAACGTCAATTTCTTCTGCCACACGGCGCCGCAGGCCGATGCCGCACGCGACCTCGCGTGGCGCGAACGGCTCGCTCAGTATTACATCGAGCATGGGATCGATCCTGAGTTCACATCTGCGGGCGCAGTCCGTCGTCCCTTCGATAACGAGTTTTGCGCGCTCGTAGAAGAATTCAAACCCGAGGTGGTGAGCTTTCATTTCGGACTCCCGGAGAAACTGCTGGTCGATCGCGTCAAGGCGACCGGCGCGAAGATCATTGCATCGGCTACGACGGTGGCGGAAGCCCGGTGGCTCGAAGCGCATGGCTGCGATGCAATCATCGCGATGGGGTTCGAGGCAGGCGGCCATCGCGGCACGTTCCTCAACCATGACATGGCGACGCAGGTCGGGACGTTCGCGCTCGTGCCGCAGATCGCTGACGCGGTATCGGTGCCGGTGATCGCAGCCGGTGGTATCGCCGATGCACGAGGGATTGTCGCCGCACTGGCGCTGGGTGCATCGGCGGTGCAGATTGGCACGGCCTATCTGTTCTGCCCGGAAGCGAAGGTGCCGGAGTTGCATCGCGTTGCGCTGCGCGAATCCGGCGATGATTCCACCGCCTTGACCAACCTGTTCACCGGACGGCCGGCTCGCGGAATCATGAACCGCGTGATGCGGGAAGTCGGGCCGTTGTCGGACGCGGCGCCGGCGTTTCCGCTTGCATCGGCTGCGCTCGCGCCGCTGAAGGCGAAAGCCGAAGCAGCGGGCAAGGGGGACTTCACGAGCCTCTGGTCAGGACAGGCGGCGCGGCTCGCGCGTGAGATGCCTGCGGGCGAACTGACGCGGGCGCTGATTGCGGAGACCCTGGCGCGTTTGCCCTGAGTGCTAAGCATGCATCGCGCGTTCGAGCACCTTGAAGACGCGCGGGTCGCCGCATTGCGCGACGTTGAAGCGCAGGAACCGGCCGGCGGATTGCGCAACGCTGAACGCATTGCCGGGCGCCAGAACGACGTTTTCGACCAAAGCGCGCCGGGCCACATCCGCCGCATCGATCCCTTCGGGCAACGCACACCAGAGGAACATCCCGCCGCGTGGCTCGATCCACGGCTTGATACCCAGCGCGGACAGTTTTGCGCTTACGGGTCCCATCGAACGGGACAAACGTTCCCGCAACGCTTCCATATGCTTGCGATACGTGCCGTCCTTCAGCACGCTCAACACGAGTTCGGATGAAAGCCGCCCGCTGCCGAACGACGTCGCGATCTTCAGATCGATCAGACCTTCGATCCAGTCGTGCCGTGCCGCGATGAATCCGCAACGGACCGCCGCCGAGAGGCTCTTGGAAAAGCTGCCGATATGCACGACGCGGTCGAGGCCATCGAATGCGGCAAGGCGGGGCGACGGCTCGTGCTCGAAGTCGCCGAAGATATCGTCTTCGATGATCGTGAGGTCCGCCTGATCGGCGAGCTTCAGCAGACGATGCGCGACCACAGGCGCAAGCGTCGCGCCGGTCGGATTGTGCAGCGCCGAGTTCGTGATGTAGAGCCGCGGCCGGTGCTCCGCGAGCGCCTGGGCGAACAGTGCCATGTCGGGGCCGGAGGACGTGTACGGAACGCTGACAATCTTCGCGCGATGTGCCCGCAGCAGCGCTAGAAAGTTGAAATAACACGGGTCATCGACGAGTACCGTATCGCCCGGTTCGAGCAGGAAACGGCACAGCAGGTCGATAGCCTGCGTGCCGGATTCGAACGCGCTGTCCTTCGGCACGATCAACACAAGCGAATTCGCGGCAAAGTCACGGCGCGATTCGGTGGCGATCACTTTTTCCA
>NZ_JBSIPA010000369.1:0-6707 GCF_053574605.1 Caballeronia sp. M23-90
TCCATCGATGAAAACACGGCCCGATAAAGACGCGAACGTCGCGCAGGCCAAGGCCGACAAGCAGAAGACCGAGTCGCAATCGAAGGCGAACGAAGCCGCCGCCGATGCCAACCTGAAGAACGCCAAGAAAGCGGAGGCCGCCTCACCCGAGAAAACGCCGCTGCCTGCGGCTGCTCCGAGATCGACGATCTGGTCGCCAATAGCTACGCCACCGCGGAATGCCTCGTCGCTGCCCTTGCGGCGAAACACCGCGAACGGAAGATTCTGGATCGGGAAATCGCTCCCCGGCTGGTTTGCCTGTCCCACCCAACTGGTGAGAGTCGG
This sequence comes from Caballeronia sp. M23-90, assembly GCF_053574605.1. Lineage (NCBI taxonomy): Bacteria > Pseudomonadati > Pseudomonadota > Betaproteobacteria > Burkholderiales > Burkholderiaceae > Caballeronia > Caballeronia sp. M23-90. The sequence continues at coordinate 325 of NZ_JBSIPA010000369.1, forward strand.
GTCGTGCGATTCATTGAGCAGTGACATAAGTATCTCCATTGTGCGGATTCAGAACTGCGCCGGATTGAAATGCTTTTTCAAGCCTTGCCAGCATTGGTAGTACTCACTCTGCAATTGGGATGATTCGAGCGCGTAACGCGTCGGCCGGATGACGGCCCGGGCTGCCGCTGAAGAAGGGGCGCGCGGCCACCATGACGCACGACTACAAGCGCAATGGTACGACCACGCTGTTTGCCGCGCTCAACGTGCTGGATGGTCAAGTCATCGGCCAATGCCAACAGCGCCACACGCACATCGAGTGGCTGAAGTTCCTGCGCCAAATCGACCGCGAAACGCCCAAGGACAAGACGCTCCATCTGATTGCGGACAACTACGCCACGCACAAGCATCCGGCCGTACAGGCCTGGCTAGCCAAGCATCCGCGCTTCAACATGCACTTCACGCCCACCTCCGCGTCGTGGCTGAACATGGTTGAGCGCTTCTTCCGCGATATCACCACCGAGCGGTTGCGCCGAGGCGTGTTCACCAGCGTGCCCGAACTGGTCGCCGCCATCGATGAGTACGTCGCCCATCACAACACCAACCCCAAGCCGTTCATCTGGACCAAAAGCGCACGCGACATCCTGCAGAAGGTAATTCGCGCAAATAGCCGTTTAAGTTCCAAACAGAATGGAACACTACTAGTAGATAGTCATCGCAAAGCCCGACAATGCAGCCGGCGAGTCGGCGGTTGTTGCTTGGTGATGTCGATAGCCATCGATTTACCTCACCCGTGCTTCCTTACCGCAACAGGTCTGCCGAATGCGACTGCACATCGCTTCTGCGCGAATGCCTCAGTCCAGCAAGCCCGGCGATGCCACTACCAGCCGGTTGCGCCCGGCGGCCTTCGCTTCGTATAGCGCACGGTCGGCATCGCGCACGACTTCGTTCGCCGTCGTTGCATCCTCGCGCACCTGCGCGGCACCGATGCTCGCCGTTACCACAATGTTCAGTCCGTCGTGCCGCACCGGCTCGGCCTCGATCGCGCGGCGAATCCGCTCACCGACCGCCGCCGCATCGACGAGTTCGGTCCCCGGCAGCACAACAATAAACTCCTCCCCGCCGAACCTTCCCAGCACGTCATCGGGACGCAGGCAACGCGACGCCCGCTCTGCCACCGCTTTCAATACGGCGTCGCCTGCCGGGTGACCGTATGAATCATTGACCTGCTTGAAGTGATCGAGGTCGAGTAGCAGCACACTGAAGCTGGCAATCGGCCGCCGTTGCCGGCAAGCGAATTCGTGCGACAACCGCTCCTCTGCGTGGCGTCGATTGAACAGGCCCGTCAATCCGTCACGGATTGACACCTCGCGCAACGCTTTAACGGCTTCCTCGCGAGCGCGCTGTGCTATGGCGAGATCCGTCACGTCGATGATGGTGACGCATACGGCGATCACGTCCACACCTTCCGTCAGCGGCACGAAGGTGCAGTCCTGCTGCATCCAGTCGATGCCGCCGGTGATCGGCCGGTCATGCGTGAACTGGAATAGATACGGCCGATGCTCCCACGACGTGAATGTACTGATCTTCAGCAGAAAGACTGCCTCGAACTTGTTTCTTAGCCAATCGCCCGGCAAGCCGGAGAACAGGTCGAACAATGGCTCGCCAAGCGCGCATTCCACTGAAATGCCGCTGCGTTCGGCCATGAAGTCGTTCCACATCATCACGCGCAGCTGACGATCGACGGAGAACACGCCGCAAGGCATACGCTGCAATGCGAGTTCGTTGAGTCGCGCCTGCGCTACTGCGTCGGGGAACACGTCGCTCACCCTAAAAGGGTGGCAAGAAAATCGTCGAGCGCGGCACCCAGTCGCTCAATGGAACCGTCTGCCATCAGCACGAGCAGGTGAACTTTGAAGCCACTGTGCTCGATGCGCATGTTGATGTCGAGCAGCAACGCGCGATCGAGATCGAGCTTGGGCAAATCGACGATATCCTCGGCATAGAGCGACATGCCAATCGCGCGCGGCACGGAAAACGTGGGCAGGCGGCCAAGCTGTTCGAGAAGGCCCGAAAGACACGCGCCGGTTAGCAAGTTCGCCACCTCGAACAGCCATTCCGACGGCGCACCCGCATTCGCGTTCGCTTGTGCGTGCGATTGGCCGTAAATGGCTTCGCAGAGTTCTTCGGTGCCGTCGTCGTCGAAGAAGGTCATGGCTTCGCCGGCAATGTCCGAGCGAAAAGATTGTCTGAATGCCGTGAAACGCCGATTCGCGCCAAGCATCAGTTCGACCTGCGTGCGAATCTGGTCTCGCTCGACCAGGACCACACGCGGAATCGACAACGCCACAAAGCGATCCAGCAAGACGGCAAGCTTTGCGCCCGCCGCACCCATGCCGATGTTGGCAATCTCCTGCAATGCGTCGCGCTGGTCTTCCGACAGGAGTTCGCGCGGGACGGCGGACGGGGCATCATCATGCATACAGGCCGTACTCCCTGAGAATAGGTTCGAGCTTTTCCCGCGAAACCGGCTTCTCAACGAACGCCAGCGCGCCGGCCGCCTTCACGCGATCCCTGGCGCCCACCTGCACGTCCGCCGAAACCACGATCACCACAACATTGGCATCGAGCCGATGCAGCTCGTCGAGCACCTTGCAGCCTGTCATCACCGGCATGGTCAGATCGAGAAACATGACCGACGCACGGCCCGCGTGATACGTGTCCAACGCCTCGGCCCCATTTTTGGCTTCCGACACTTCCACGTCCCAGTCCTCGGGAAGTGCATGGATGAGGAGCTTGCGCGCCAGTGCGGAGTCATCTGCGACAAGGACAGAAAGGGTCATGAAGAGTTGTCATCTCGGGTTGAGCTAGTTAGATTGAGGAATACCAGTTATATCGGCAGTAACGCGCAAAGATCGAGGGCGATGTCGGGTTTTTGCCTACCGATAGCGGGCGGAAAGCGGGGAATGAGGCTGCCAGGGCGGATAGTGGTGGCCATTTTTTAGTCCCGATGCGTGCATGAATCGTTCCGCTGGCGCAGCATCGAAGCTGCCTGCTCAAGTCTTCCCTTGAGTTTGCCGATACCCCACTCAGGGCATGGGCTTCGGACGCATATCAGGCGTCCCCGAATTGTGCCGCTGGACGGCAGCGGCACAGAAACGCGACTTCATATGCTACGAAAAACCACATTCTCCAGTGTTGCGGTACTCGTGTTGCTGGAAGCGTCTTCATCCGGCGTATCGTCGGCGGAACAGGCGCCGATCTCGGTCAGCCTGGTGATCCAGCAAAGCTGCGTGATCCACTCGGGAGCCGATCCCTCGTCCAGCGCCGAGCCCAGCGTCGCCTGCCTGCACGGCGAACCGTATCGGGTCGCGGTCGTTCCCTTGGAGCCCACACAGACGCTCTCAACGATGCAATTCACGGCTCCCGGCACGCGACAGCCGGTCTGGATGGTGAGCTTCTGAGCCGGTGGACCACCGGCCCAACACTGCGTCAGAAACTGATCGTGGCGGTAATGGTGTCGCTGTAACTGCCCGGAACCGGCGATGTCTGCGCCGGCACCACGCCATACACGTTTAGCACCTGTTGGTTTCCCGTACCAGTACCGGTTGCCATTGCGGTTCCGACGGTGCCGTCGCCCCACGCACTGGTATGGGCGGAATCGACGTACAACTGGTAGTTCACCGTGCCACCACCTCCCGAGCGTGCCATCTGCCGTGCCGCGACGTTGCCCGTGGCGCCACCATTCAAAGCGATCCGGTAGGCGTCGCCGTTAGTGCACTGCGCCGTGATCGATCCGGTAGCGTTCAGCGCGGTTTTCAGCACGCCGGTCGCGGCGAAGTTAAGGTTCGTCGCACTGATGTTGCAGTTGTTGACAACCGTGGCGGTGGAGCTGAAGGCAAACGTGCCCTGAGTTGCCGTGAGCGACGCGCAGCTCGGCGCCCCGATCAGATAAAAGCCGTAATTGATCGAGGTCGTGCCGCCACCGAAGGTCTGGCTATACGCCGTGCTGCTGTTGCCGACGGTCGGCACCGTGGGCTGGTTGGCCGTGATCTGGCCGTAGATCGTCACCGGCGTGCTCGCTGTCGTGCCACCCCCGGGTTTGTTCAGCGTGAGCGAAATCGGTGTGGTGCCATAGTAGATCGAACCCCACGCCAGCGAATGCGCCGCGGCCTGATACAGGTCGTACTGCATCTGGTTCGTGCCGTTCACCAGATTGCGTGGACTGGTGCCGCCCAGATTCAGGCACACCCGAACAGTGGGCGTGAGCGAGATCACGGGCCACGTGCACGTCACGGTGACTGTGCCGGTGGTACTGACCGCACTCTGGCTGATCGGGCTCACCGAGCCGAAACTGATTGCCGACGCGCTCGCCGAACAACTTTGTGCTTGCGCACGGCCCGAAAGACCCAGCAACAGAGCGAAAGTCAATGCGATAAAGATGATGCGTTTCATCGCACCTTCCCCCCTTGTGGTTGGCACGTCAGTGGACCAATCGTCGGCAACGAGCCGTCGCGCGGACGCACATAAGCGAAATTCACCCAGCAATGTAGCGCGCCGCTGTCAATCACAAGATGGTTGTCGTGCTGCAGCGTGTCGATGAAGGTCAGGCCGTCGTAGCCGACAATCGTGTCCTTGCCGCTTTCCTCGTGATGGACGCGCGCGCCGGGCGGAAGCACTTGGCCGTCGGGGCCGTACAGGATCACCGACGCGGCGCTATAACGCGTCACGCCGAACTGTGCGAGCACGCCCGATTGCGCCTGCGGCACGAGATCCATCGCGGTGGTCGCGATCCGCGCATCGGCTGGCAAATTCATGCTGTCGATGCTGACCTGATTGTGCTGATAGGCGTTCAGATCCGGAATCAGCAGATGACCGCCACTGTCAGTCGTGCCGATCACGCGATTTTCGTGCAGCACCGGAATGCCCGCGACGCCGTCGGTCGACACCAGCGCGAAACCATCGTCGATTCGGCGTGACGGCTGCACACTATGGTCCATCAGGACGATCGCGCCGGTGACATCGAGCGAGGCGCTGGTTTGTCCGGCAATGTTCTGCGCGGCGGCCGTCACCTCGCCGTCGAGGCCAAGGTATTGGACCTGCGCCTGACGGAACGGTGTCGCGCCCGCGTCGGCCGTCTGTACGCCCCAGCCCCAGCCCCAGCCGCCGTCGTAGTCGGGCGGGCGAATGGCATTGATGTTGAGGGAAGCCGTTAAAAAGGCTGGGAGACCGGCGCATGGAAGGGTATCGTTTCCCTAGCCACGAGACTAGGAGCCGCCATGCGATGCACGATCGTTCTTGAGTTTGATAACGGCGATGGAAGTGTGATGAAGCGGGTTGATGTCATGCGGTTTCACAGGCCCATCGAAGACCAGACACCCGGAGACATCGGACTGTCACTCGCCGAAGGCAAGTCATTGCTCAATTGTGTGCAGCAGGAGTTCGTTGTCGAGCAGATCGAACGTTTTTGCGCGTCGCGTAGATCCTGTGTGGACTGCGGCGTACAGCGTCGCCTGCACGATAGCCATTGCTCGGAGCTGAAGACCGCGCTGGGAAAGGTTTTCTATTGCCGCGAACGATGGAAGGCCTGCAATTGTGGTGCTGACGGCTCGAGATATGTTTCTCCGCTCAAGAACTACCTGACGGAGGCAAGCACCGGTGACCTGAGATGGCTGCACGCGGAGCTTGGCGCCACGATGCCCTATCGGCAAGCCAAGGCCGTCATGGACCTTCTGCTACCCACCTCAGGTCGCGACAATCATGTAACCATCCGCAACCACACCGTGGCCATTGGAAAATTGATACAGAACGCACGGCCGGTGCGTCGGTGGTGCGACACGGAAAAACCGATTGCGGAGCTTGGCATTGACTTCGGTTATGTCCGTCGCGCACTCTGCAATCGCAAGGGTTCGGGAAAGGAAAATCGCGCAGAAGCCGGGAACCGGCCATCGTCGATCGCAGCCGTCGTTGCTGCTGTAGGCCAAGCCGGTAATCAGCCAAGAGTGTGGGCTTCCGCCATGCCGCGCACCAAGCGATTGAATCAAGAAATGACACGGTTCCTCGAAGACAGTGGATATGGGGACCCAAATGAAGTCGTCGTCCTGACTGATGGAGCTCGGGACTTGGCCAGCGTCGCCAATGACCTCCCGTACGATAATGAGCTTGCCCGCAAAAAATGGATCTCTTGCTGAGTGTGTAAAACTCACGCAAGGAGGAAGGAAAGATGGGTAATCCGAGAGCTCGATATACGCAGGAATTCATGCTGGAGGCCGTGCGTATGGTCCGCGGCGGCCAGAGCATGGCGGCGGTGGCGAAGATACTGGGCATCAGCCCGAAGACGCTGCACAACTGGGTGAAGGCCGATGCCGCTGGGAAGCTGAACGGCGCAGGCAAACAGGTTTCTC
>NZ_JBSIPA010000036.1:0-26567 GCF_053574605.1 Caballeronia sp. M23-90
TATCTCGACAGCCAGCCGCGTGGCGCGCGCTTCGATGGCGTGCTCGGTGTGCTGGCGGCCTTCGAAGCAGGACGGCGGCTGATGCTGGCAAAACGCGCGGGTGTATCGTTCGACAGCGATTTTTGCGCGGTGAACTGGACGAACGAAGAAGGCGCGCGGTTTCGTCCGAGTCTGCTCGGCAGCGGAACGTACGTTGGCAAGATGAGCATGAACGATGCACTCGCGAGCCGCGACGACGACGGCGTGACGCTTTCCGATGCCCTCGCGGCGATTGGTTATCGTGGCACGGACGCGCCGCCTTGCGTGCCATCCTGCTATGTCGAGTTGCATGTGGAGCAGGGCGGGCTGCTGGAAGCGGACGAGGTGCCCATCGGGATCGTCACGCGTAATTGGGGTGCCGCGAAAATCGACGTGTCGTTCAAAGGTGAACAGGCGCATACCGGTCCTGCAAAGATGGGCGCGCGACGCGACGCACTGTTCGCCGCGGCACAATTGATCTGCGACGTTCGGGCCATTGCGGACAAATGGCCGGACCGGATTCATACGTCCGTGGGAAGGCTCGTCGTGCAGCCCAACTCGCCTAATGTCGTGCCGTCGCAAACGGATTTGTCCATCGAGTTGCGCGCCGTGGACGACAGCATTCTCCAGGAAGCGGAAATCATCGCGATGCAAGCCATCGATACTGCGGCGCAGCGCGCCAACGTCGCCGTCGAGATCGGCAATCGCACGAGCCGTTCGATTCGCGTGCTTCCGCCGGCAGTGGGCGAACTCGTGAAGCGTTGTGCATTGGAGGCAGGGGTGCGCAGCCGGGAGATCGATACAGTGTCCGGCCACGACGCGCTCAGTCTGCTGGATACGTGTCCGACGGGACTCGTGTTCGTGCCGAGCGTTGGCGGTATTGCGCACAACGAAAATGAGGACACGCATTCGGATGATCTCGACACGGGCATGACTGTGCTCATGAGCGTGGCGACGCGCCTGTGCCAGTCGGGCGGCGACCCGGTTGCAGCGGCAAGAGGAGGCTGAGGTCATGCTGCCTTCGCCACATGTGGAAGCGGCCATCCGTTCGATCGCTGCGTGGGCGAGCGGACCGGTCAGCTACGAAGCCGCGCTTACGCCTGTCATGTCGCCGATGCATCGCGGTGTATCGAGCGAATGTCTTCGCGTGGGCATCGGTGACGCGCCACCCGCGTTTTTCGTCAAGATATTGCATCGGGATCTCGCGGAAACGGTAGACATCGGCGCGTCCTGGCGAGCGGCTGCTGCGGTTGCCGCGATCGGCCTCACGCCAGGCCCGCGTCACCTGAATGAGTTGTTCGGGATAAGCGCGTTCGATCTGCTCGATGACACCTGGCAGACAGCCCATCTCGATGACCTTGCAAAGCCCGACACACTCGAAAAACTGCTTGCGGCCAAGCGCGCGATTCATGTGCTCCCCGCGTTCGAACGGAATTCAAACGTGTTCGACCGCGTCGGCCATCTCGCCGCATCCATGACGTTGACGGCGGACGTTGCAACCCTGGTTGTAACTGCGTCGCGCATGAGTGCTGCAATCACCGCTTCAGGCATCGACACATGTCCGTGTCACGCGGACGGTGTGACTTCGAACGTGATGCTGCGCGCCGGCGGCCCGGGTGCCGATTTGCAACTCGTCGATTTCGACGAGGCATCGAACACCGACCCTGCATTCGACATTGCCGTGACGCTGAACGAGGTCCTGCCCGAGCTTTCCACGTGGCCGGCGGCGCTGGAAATGGCGAATGGCCACGTTACGGACGCAGCGCTCGCGCGTACCCGGTGCTATGCATTCGCCGACGACCTGCGCTGGGGTCTGTGGGGATTGAAGATGAACGCGACGTCGCCGCGCCGGCACGTCGAGTTCCTGAAGTATGCCCAATGGCGTCTGCTGCGCTGCTCGATGGCCGCGTCGCGCATGGACACCGATGACTTGCTTCCCCTGCTTTGAAAAGGCAATGACGATGCAGACGAAAATGCTTGGTACGGCTTCAAGCGAAGCCGAACGGGAAATCGAAGCCGTACTGCGCAGCGTCCAGCCCTGGAACGGCCGTGCGTTGAGATACGCGCCCGTTCCCGGCGGCATCAGCAACAGCAACTGGCGTGTCTGGCTGGATAGCGAATCAACGAGCTATTTCGTCAAGGTGCCGGGGCGTGGAACGGAGCAGTTCATCGATCGCAAAGTGGCGTTTGCGGCAAGCAAGCAGGCCGAGACCATTGGCATCGGGCCGCGCCTTTACGACTTTGCCGCCGAACTGGGTGTGGAGATCAACGACTTCGTGGAAGGGCGCACGACGTGTTCGAACCGCGATTTTTTTGACGCACCGCTTCGTGCTTCGATCATTGCCGCATATCGTGCGTTGCACGCCTCGCCGTTGTTGCCGCTGACTAAGACCATCTTCAACCTGATCGACGAACATGTTGAACAGGTGCGTGAGGTCGGTGGCAAACTGCCCGCGGATTTCGCGCGCCTGCACGGCGAGTACACTCGCGCGCGCGCCGCGCTGGAAGCGTCGGGACTGGATATTGTCGCGTGTTTCAACGACCCCATGCCCGGCAACTTTCTCCGCGATGAAGCCGGGACAGTGCTGTTGATCGACTACGAATACGCTTCGAACAACGATCGTTGCTACGATCTCGGCGCATTGAGCGGCGAGATGTTTTTTACGCGCCAGATGGAAGAGGAAATGGTCGAGTCCTACTTCGGCAGCGTGAGCGAAGCAAACATGGCGCGCGTTATCGTGCACAAGGCGCTCGCCGATCTCAAATGGGCGACCTGGTCCATGCTTCAGAACGAGATATCGACGCTCGACTTCGACTACTTCAAGTATGGCGCGTGGAAGTTCATGCGCGCTCGCTCCGTGATCGACTCGCCTGAGTGGAACGTGCTCCTGCGCAGCGTCTGAACGCGTTTTTCCCGGGGCGAATTTTCGCCTCCTGAGTCAAAGAGCATTGACACCGCGTTTTTTGGCGTCCTAAGATTGCTGCAAGATTCCTCATGCCGCCAACGATGCCGGCACGAGGACATGGCACCGAAGCCCTTCAACGAACCCTGGTTCGTCGGAGGGCTTTTTTTCGTCTTTTTTTTGATCGAATGAATCCAAGGAGATAACGCATGCTGGCTGACAAGTCATCCTGGTTGCGCATGGCCGTTTCGGTCGCGCTTGCCTGTTCTTCCGTAGCCGCGATTGCAGCGGACCCTATCAAGCTGGGTTTACTCGAAGACGCATCGGGAAATTTCGCGTTGGCCACCATTCCCAAAATACACGCAACCGAACTTGCAGTGGACGAGATCAACGCGAAGGGCGGCATCATGGGCCGGCCGATCAAACTGATTGCCTATGACACGCAGTCGGACAACACCAAGTTCCAGGAACTGTCGCGCCGCCTCATCCAGACCGACAAGGCCGACGTGATCTTCGGCGGCTTCTCAAGCGCGTCGCGTGAAGCGATCCGCCCGATCATGGACCGCGCGCACCAGCTCTACTGGTACAACAACCAGTATGAAGGCGGCGTGTGTGACTCGAACGTGTTCGTTACCGGCGCGGTTCCCGAGCAGCAATTCTCGACGCTGATTCCATGGATGATGCAGAAGTACGGCAAGAAGGTTTATACGATCGCGGCGGATTACAACTTCGGCCAGATATCGGCGGAATGGGTTCGCAATATCGTCAAGGAAAACGGCGGCACAATGGTCGGCGAAGAGTTCATTCCGCTCAGCGTCTCGCAGTTCGGACAGACCATTCAAAACATCCAGAAAGCGAAGCCGGACTTCGTGATGACCTTGCTGGTCGGCGCGAATCAGGCGTCCTACTACGAGCAGCAGGCGTCCGCCCATCTGAACCTGCCGATGGGAAGTTCCGTGAACGTAGGCCAGGCCTATGAGCACAAGCGCTTCAAGGCGCCGGCGCTGAAGGACATGTTCGTCACCGCGAACTATGTGGAAGAAGTCGACTCGCCCGCGAGCAACGATTTCAAGAAGCGCTTCCACGCCAAGTATCCGAATGAGCCATACATCAATCAGGAAGCAGCGAACGCCTACGACGCCGTATATTTGTACAAGGCTGCAGTGGAAAAGGCGAAGTCGACCGATCAGGCTGCAGTGGAGAAAGCGCTGGATGGCGGCAACATCTGCACGGACGGACCTTCAGGGAAGGTCTGCATCGATCCGAAGAGTCATCACCTGAGCCACACGATCTATCTCGTGCATGTGAAGGAAGATCACTCGGTCGAGATTCCAAAGGTATGGAACGACGTCCAACCGTACTGGCTCGGCCAAGTCGGGTGCAATCTTCCCGTGAAGCCGGATCATCGTCAGTACACGCCGTCGAGCCTGCCCAAGTCCTGATGCAATGACGTGGTCGCCTCGCGCTTCATGGCGGGGCGATCATGCTTATGCCGATACCCAAGCTTCAACGAGATCTTCTTCGCGATGACAGCACTCTCCGCACTGTATTCGGTCATCTATCAGTTTGGCGACAACTTCGCCTACCTTGTGCTTGCCGCGCTCGGGCTGGCCGTCATCTTCGGCATGATGGGCATCATCAACCTGGCACATGGGGAGTTCATCATGTGCGGCGCCTACGTGACCATCATCTGCGCGAAGCGTGGCGTCCCATTGCCTCTCGCCATGCTGTCTGGCGCGCTCGCGGCGGCTATCGCTGGCGTTGCCATCGAACGGCTTGTGATCCGGCATCTCTACAACCGGCTCTACGATTCAGTCGTGGCGACCTGGGCGATCAGCCTGATCGTGCAGCAGACCATGCTGCTCGTGGCCGGTCCGTCCATGGAAGGGATCAGCACGCCTTTCGGGTCGTTCGCTCTCGGCGAATATTCGTTCTCCACATACCGCGCCGTGTTGCCGGTCATCGCGCTGATTATTCTCGGCTTGCTCTACCTGTTGTTTTTCAAGAGCAACTACGGAGTGTGCGCGCGAGCCACGATTCAAAACGCGAACATGGCGCAATCGCTCGGGCTGCGCACGGACCGGCTCTATACGCTGACCTTTGCGCTCGGCGCCGGGCTCGCTGGACTCACGGGCGCACTCTATGCACCGACCATGACGGCGGTCCCGACGATGGGTACGAACTTCATCGTGCAGGCGTTTGTCTCGGTCGTGGTGGGCGGCGCCAACGTCATCGCCGGAACCACGCCGGCCGCCGCCGCGCTCGCCGTCATTCAAACCGCGCTCACGGCGTCGTATGGACAACTGTTCGGACAAATCGGCTTGCTGCTGACGGTGATCGTCGTGATCCGTCTGATGCCGCAGGGACTGGGCAATCTCTTCAGTCGCGCACGCTAGGAATCGCCGATGAATCAAGCAACTTCCAATGCCCCGGCGCGACGCCTCGTTCCGACGGTCATGCGACTCGCGCCGTGGCTGCTGGCCTTGTGTCTGCCGCTTGTTGTCGACAGCACTGCGAGCGGCAACTTCGCGTATTGCCTCGTCTGGTCATTTTCGGCAATAGGGCTTGCCGCGATGTGGGGCCAGGGCGGCATTCTGTCGTTCGGACAAACCGCGTTCTTCGGCCTGTCGGGCTACACCTACGGAATCGTCACGATCAATCTTGGCGATGGCTGGGTCTCGTCATGGAGCGGGTTGCTGATCGGACTCGCGGTGAGCGTGGTCGTCGCGGCGCTCCTCGGTTACATGATTTTCTACGGCAAGATCAAGGGCGTGTTTATCGGCATCGTGACGCTTTCGGTGACGCTCGTCCTCGAGACGTTCATGGCGCAAACGGCGGGACCGCAATGGGCCATCGGTGAGGCGCGCCTCAACGGATACAACGGCATGTCCGGCATGCCGCCTTTGTCAATACCGTGGTTTGGCGGCGAAGTGACGCTGGAGAATACGCGCTTTTACTATCTGGTCGTCGTGCTGCTCGCGCTTGTCTATGGAATTACCCGGCGCCTTCTGGATTCTCCTTTTGGGCTGACGCTCGTTGCGATCCGTGAAAATCCGCAACGGGCCGAAATGCTGGGCGTCGATATCCGCCGGCATCAGCTCCTCATCTTCGTATTCGGCTGCGCACTCGGCGGCTTGTCCGGCGCGCTTTATACGATCTGGGGTTCGTACATCACGCCATCCGCGATGGGGTTGACGTCGGCCGCCATGCCGATCATCTGGGTCGCAACGGCCGGGCGCCGAAGCATTGGTGGCGCGATCATCGGCACGGCGCTGCTCGTGTGGCTGTCGCAATGGCTTGCAATCTACGGAAGCCAGTACGCGCTGATCCTGATGGGCGCCATCCTCCTGTTCGTGGTGCTGGTGGCACCTGAAGGTTTGCTGCCTTTGATGTTCAAGCTCGTGCGGCGCGGCACTGCGCGCAAGGCGCATTCAACGCAGTCGTTCAAGGCACGCACGAGGAGTGAGCCATGAGCACCAACCTGCTCGAAACCCGTGCGCTTGCCAAGCATTTTGGCGGTGCGCACGTGATCAACGGTATCGACTTTGCAATCGGCGCGGGTGAGATCCGCTGTGTGATCGGGCCGAACGGTGCCGGGAAAAGCACCTTCTTCAAGCTCATCACGGGCGAGCATCGTCCGAGTGCCGGGTCCGTTTCGTTCCTTGGCCGCGATCTGAATCACGTGCTGCCTCATGAGCGAATCCGCATGGGCATGAGCATCAAGTTCCAGATCCCGGGCATTTTTCCGGAACTCACCGTGCGCCAGCATTTGCAGCTCGGTTTGCATCGGGCGAAAGACGATCGCATCGAGTCGCTTGGGCAACTGCTTCATCAGTTCTTGCTGACCGAGGAAGAACACGTGCTCGCAGGCAACTTGTCACACGGCAAGAAGCAATGGCTCGAGATCGCGATGGCCGTATCGCTCAAACCGAAGCTTCTTTTCCTCGATGAACCCGTCGCCGGGATGTCCGCGGAAGAAACGCACGCAACGGGCGAGTTGATCATGGGCTTGCGCGAGCGCGGACTCACCATCATGGTCGTCGAGCACGACATGGCCTTCGTGAGGCAGGTGGCGACGCGCGTGACGGTATTGCACGCGGGCCGCCTTTTCGCCGATGGCCCGCTGGAGGAAATCCTCGCACGCGATGACGTCGCCGAAATCTACCTGGGCAAGAAGAAATGACGACTCTGCTCGAAATTGCCGGCGTTGAATGTGGCTATGCCGGTGGCAAGGTCCTGAACGGCGTCTCCATGACGGTCGAGCGCGGAGAGATTCTCGCGTTGATCGGGCGCAACGGTGTTGGCAAGACAACGCTGATGCGCGCGTTGATTGGCCTCGTTCCATTGATGGCCGGCAGCATTGCGCTGAACGGCGAAGAGATTGGCGACTCGCGTCCGTATTCGCGCGCACGGCACGGCGTGGGATACGTACCGCAAGGCCGTGAGGTATTTCCGGCTTTGACGGTGCGTGAAAACCTCCAAGTGGGCGCTCAGTCGAACCGCGCGCACCTTACGGAAATGCTCGACAAGGTCGTGAGCTATTTCCCCGTGCTCGGCGCACGCTTCCAGCAGAAAGCCGGCACGCTGAGCGGCGGAGAACAGCAGCAACTTGCGATTGCGCGTGCGTTGATTGGGTCGCCCAAGATCCTGTTGCTCGACGAACCGTCCGAAGGCATCCAACCTTCAATCGTGGATCTGATTGGCGAGACGTTGACCCGGATAACTCATGAAACCGGAATTGGTGTGTTGCTGGTCGAGCAGAACATGGGGATGGTTGAAAGCGTCGCGGCGCGCTGCTGCGTGATGGACAAGGGGCGGATTGTCAGCACGCTCGACCGCGCCCAACTCGCCGACGAAGAATTGATTCGCCAGTATCTGGCACTTTAGAAAGGACACGGCATGCAATGGCTTAAGGATTCGATCATGATGCAACGCGGCGTGGGCGCGAATCGCGAAGGCACGACCCATCACCTGACCGAAGCGCTGCAGGACACGTTTCATTACACCATCGGTCCGTATTCCACACCGGTCATGCACGTTCAGCCTGGCGATACGGTCGTGGTCGAGACGCGTGATGCGTTCGAAGGCAAGATCACGTCCGAGACGGACAAGCCGTCGCAAATCCTGAAGATGCCGTTCCTGAATCCGCAGAATGGCCCGATCATGATCGAAGGGGCGGAGAAGGGTGACGTGATTGCGGTGTACATCGAAAAGATGGCGCCGCGTGGCGATGATCCCCATGGCTTTTGCTGCATGATCCCCAACTTCGGCGCGCTGACGGGTACGGACTACACGGCCTTGCTCAATGAACCGCTGCCGGAAATTGTCCGCAAGATCAGGATCGACGAAGACAACGTCTACTGGAGCCGGCGCAATACCCTGCCGTACAAGCCGCATATCGGCACGTTGAGTCTTTCCCCGGAAATCGACTCCATCAATTCGCTGACACCGGATTCGCATGGCGGCAACATGGACGTACCTGACATGGGGCCGGGCAGCATCACCTACCTGCCGGTCCGCTCGCCGGGCGCCCGTTTGTTCATTGGCGACGCGCATGCGTGCCAGGGCGACGGGGAGGTCTGCGGAACGGCAGTTGAATACGCAAGCACGACCACCATCCGCGTGGACCTGATCAAGAACTGGGCCATAGCGTGGCCACGTCTTGAGAACGAGGACGCGTTGATGAGCATCGGCAGCGCGCGGCCGCTCGAGGACGCGACGCGGATTGCGTATCGTGAACTCGTGCTGTGGATGGCTGCGGAATACGGATTCGACAAATGGGATGCCTATATGATGCTGAGTCAATGCGGCAAGGTGCGTCTCGGCAATTTTGTCGATCCAAAATACACGGTCGGCGCAATGATCGCGAAGCACTACCTGAAGTGATGCCAACGCTGTCCCATGAATGTTTGATCTGAAAAGCGCTCCATGTCTTTATCCGAACCTGTCAAGATCGGGCTGCTCTGCTCGACTACCGGTGCAACTGCGCCGCTGGAGATGTCGCAATGGCGAGGTTCGATCCTGGCCGTGGAGGAGATCAATCAGCGCGGCGGTGTAGCAGGGCGTGAGTTGTCGGTCGTGCACTACGATCCGGGCTCGGACTCCACACGCTTTCGGGCGCTTGCAGAAAAGCTGATTCTCGACGACGGCGTCAACGTGATCTTTGGCGGTTACACGTCGTCGAGCCGCAAGGCGATGCTGCCCGTCGTGGAGAAACATAATCGTCTGCTGTTTTACTCGCAGCAATACGAAGGTTTCGAGTTTTCCGAGAACATCATCTATAGCGGCGCTTCACCGAACCAGAACGGCTTGCAGCTTGCAGACTTCATGACGTCGACCTACGGCGCGCGGTGCTACATGGTCGGATCGCGCTACGTGTATCCCTATGAATGCAACCGGACAATGCAGGAACTGTTGCTGCAGCATCCCGACGGCGCGATTCTGGGCGAACGGTATCTGGATCTGAACGCACCGTTCGAACATTTCGCCGATGTCGTCGCGGACATCCGGAAGAAACGCCCCGACTTCATTTTCTGCACGGTGATAGGGCGTACCGTGCCATATCTCTACCAGGCATTCGCGCATGCGGATCTGGATCCGGCGCGCATGCCAATAGGCAGCCTGAATACATCGGAAACCGAAATATCGTTGATGGAACGTGGCGTCGCGACCGGACATATCACTGCGGCGCCGTATTTTCAAAGTATCGGCACGCCTGAAAACAGAACAGCGCTCGCGCGCCATACAGAGCGGTTTGGACGCCAGCATCCCACCGACATGAACTGGGAGGCGGCGTACTACCAGATGCACATGTATGCAAATGCCTTCAATAAGGCAGGCTCGGACGATATCGGCACGATCATGCCGCATTTGCTTGGCGCGCAGTTCGCCGCGCCGCAAGGGCTTGTGCATATCGACCGCGTCAATCATCACATGGCGCTGTATCCGCGGATCGGGCGCGCGGAAAGCGACGGGCAGTTTTCCATCCTGCGCGAATCGGCCAGCGCGGTGCCCCCGGACCCGTACATGGCATCACAGAGCCTGGGCGACTGGGTGACGAAGCTCAGCACGCGGGAGTACTGACGTGACGTCACAACGTGAGGGTCGACAACGCAGCCTGACCGGTTCGGTACTGAACCGGGGTCTGTCTGTCGTCGTCTTTCATCCCGACGACAACGACGGCGCGACCCTCACCAATCACCTGAAGCGCATGGGCTTTCAGGTGACGGCATTATGGCCGCCGCTCGAAGTGCTGCCGGACAAGGTCGACCTGGTTTTTCGCGCGCTGATTCCGGAAGAGCAGGCGCCCAGGGATGCATGGCTCGGGCCGGAAGCGCCACCGGTGATATCGATCATCTCCTACGAGAATCCAACGTTTATCGACCAGGCTTTGAAGATGGGCTCGAACGCGATCATCACGACGCCAATACGTGCCTCAGGCTTGCTGGCAACGGTCGTGTTCGCCATGCAGAATGCCAGGCAAAACCGGCAGATGACGGAGCGGATCGCGAGCCTCGAGCAGAAGGTGAATGGTGCGCGGCATCTCAACGAGGCCAAGTCGATCCTGATGGCAATGCATCAGATATCGGAAGCTGAAGCGTATGAAATTCTCCGCGGCCAGGCGATGGCCAAGCGCGTCAGCGTCGACGACATGTGCCACTCGATTATCCAGGCGGGCGAATTGCTGAAGGTGAAACGCACGGCCATCAAGCCCTGTCCCGACGATACCCATACCCAGCCGGACCTTTAAAGGACCCCAAAATGGATTTGCAGCTAAGAGGACTGAAGGCGATTGTCACGGGCGGCACCAAAGGCATTGGGCTGGCGATTGCGCAAACACTGGCAAAGGAAGGGGCAATGGTTGCGATCTGCTCGCGCGACGCGCACGCAGCCGAGCAAACGGCTACATCCCTCGGCGCACTGAGCGGGAGCGCGGCGTTGGGCGCAGGCATTGACGTGGCCGACGGCGCAGCGCTCAAGCAGTGGGTGGAAGACGTTGCTAAGCAATGGGGTGGCCTTGATATTGTCGTGGCGAATGTGAGCGCGCTTTCCATCACGAACGACATTGAATCGTGGCGCAAGCAGTTCGAAACGGACATGCTCGGGACGGTCAACCTGGTCGATGCCGCCATTCCTTATCTCGAAGCCAGTCAAGCCGCTTCGATCGTTGCCATCTCGAGTGTTTCAGGTCGGGAAGTGGACTTTGCCGCGGGGCCGTACGGCACGTTCAAGGCGGCGATCGTGCATTACGTGCAGGGCCTTGCTTACCAGCTTGCGGCGAAGGGAATTCGAGCAAACACAGTGTCGCCGGGCAACGTCTATTTCAAGGGCGGCGTGTGGGACTGGATCGAGAACAACAATCCGGCGCTTTATGCCGAAGCGCTCGCGCTCAATCCGACCAAGCGCATGGCGACGCCACAGGAAATCGCGAACGCGGTCGCGTTTGTTGCAAGCCCTGTTGCGAGCTTTGTCAGCGGCACGAACCTCGTGGTAGACGGTGCACTGACGCGGGGCGTGCAGTTATAGGCAGGGCGTGAGCGCGATCGCCGCGTCTTCGGAAAAGCCTTTCGCCGGCCGGATTTCATCTGTTGGCGACCGGTTCTGTTCTGGCATTTCGACGCAGCACATCTGCCGAAACACCGAACGTCCGAAGGAAAGCGCGGCGCATGCGCTCCCTGTCTGCAAAGCCCGTTTCATCGGCTACCACATTGAGCGTGTGCCGGCCTTGCTCGATCATGAATCTGGCAGCCTCGAGCCGAAGCTGTTCCACCGCTTTTGCCGGTGGAACACCAGTCTCGGCCACAAAGGCCCTGCTGAACTGGCGAGGACTGAGATTGGCCACGGCCGCCAGCTCCTCGACCGTCAGCGGACTGCGCAGATTGCTCCGGATGTGCACGAAGACCGATTCGATGCGATCGGACTTGGGCGTCATGTCGAGCAGTGCCGAATGCTGCTTCTGTCCACCTAGCCGACGCTGATTCATGACGAGAAGCCTGGCAACCGTTTTTGCGGCGTCGGGGCCGAGGTCATGGTCGATCAACGCCAACACAAGGTCGATCCCGGCGGTCATTCCCGCCGAGGTCCAGACAGGGCCATCGTTGACGAAAATCCGGTCTTCGTCTGTTGCGACCTCGGGGAAGCGCGTCCTGAACTCGGCCGCATGTGCCCAGTGCATGGTTGCACGCCGGCCATTCAACAGGCCGGCTTCGGCGAGAACGAATGCCCCGCTGCAAATCGAGGCGATCCGTCTGGACGCTTTGGCCGCTTCCTGCACGAACGCGATCATTGCCGGTTCGAATGGCGGCATTTTCAACTCGGTGATCGAACCGACGATGACCGTGTCGAAGTACGGATCGCCAAACTTTTCGGTTTCCAGCGTCATGCCGGCCGACGAGCGCACCGGTCCGCCATGTTCCGACAGCAGATGAATGTCGTAGCACTCGCCTGTCGGGGGCAGGTTCGCTATTTCGAACGCCGTAAGCGCCGCGAGGCTCATCAGCTGAAACCTCTGAGGCACGATGAATCCTATCCGATGCATCTTTCCTCCAGCAGTCTGAAAGTTCGCAAGTGACGACAGGACGTTCCCGTGCTTCGCTCGCCGCTGCAAACGTCTTAAATGGTGGCAATTACGACATGCATCGTAACGGCTGGACGCGTTAAGGTACAAGCGCTTTCCCTGTTCACCTTGTATCGGCCGAAAGGAACGCCATCATGTCGAAGATTCTTGAAGCGGCCGCCGTACAGATAGCGCCCGTCCTAAGGTCGTTCGAAAAATCCTGGAGCTGGGCAAGCAGGCCGTTCAGTTCGCGATTTCTGGCAGATCTACAAGAGGAAGCGCATGATGGATTTGCGCGCGCGTTGCAGTCGTCCGGACGTGCTCGGGCTCGTGATTGACTGGACTGCATTCCGTCTAAATTAAACACATGCCTACCGTGTCACTGTCGGCCGTTTTTATCGCCTATCTTGTGCTGGTCGCCGCCGCGGCTGCGATCGCTGTATGCGTGAGGCTCGGCTCTCGCGAAGCGACCACGACGCTGGGTTTTATCGCGATCTGGTTGGTATTTGATGGATGGATGGGCGTGACAGGTATCGTGGGGCGGCATGCGAACACATTCCCTCCCGGCATAGCGTTACTCACGCTGCCGGTGCTGGCCGCGGTGCTGGGTGTTGTGCTGACCCGAGGCGGCGCTATGCTCGCCGAGCAGATTCCGCTCGGTGTCCTGATCGGATTTCAGGTATTTCGCGTCGGCGTGGAAATGTTCCTGCATCATCTCTGGAGTCTTGGCCTGGCGCCGAAACTGATGACCCTCGAGGGCGGCAACATCGAGATAGTAGTGGCTGTTACCGCGCCCGTAGCTGCATGGCTCGCATCGCGCGGTACGGCTGGTCGCCGGATCGCATGGGCGTGGAATGTCATCGGAATAATTTCGCTGGCGAACATCGTCGCGCGTGCCGTGTTGACGGCGCCAGGACCGCTTCGACTGATCGATGCAGATCCGCCCGACACGGCAATCCTGATGTTCCCGTACACGTTCATTCCGGGGTTCTTCGTACCCCTGGCGCTGGCCTTACACATCCTCGCGTTTCGAGCGTTTCGTCCGGGCGCGACCAAAGTACGCAAGCGCGGCAACTGTCCGGCTGACGCGACAAGTCGATAGCCGCATCGCGATCGAAATTCCAGCCGGACAACTTTTCCCCAACATGCAGGAGTGGAGACAAATGAACTTCCATGACGACATGCTCGAACGTAACGCCAGCTTTTCCACAACGGGCTTTAAGCCTGACCTCAAGATGATGCCGTCGACAGGAACGATCGTCGTGGGCTGCGTCGACCCGCGTGTCGATCCCGCGAACGTGCTGGGCCTGAAGCTGGGCGAAGCGGCGGTGATTCGTAATGTCGGCGGCCGAGTCAACAATGCGTTGCTCGAAACGTTGGCAGTGCTGAGCGTCGTAGGGGCCGCGGCCGGACGTCCCGGAGGGCCACGCAATCTCGTTCTGCTTCAGCATACTGATTGCGGCATCATCGGCTGCTACCGGCATGCACCTGCGGTGCTCGCCAAGTATCTCGACGTCGAGTCAGCCGCTCTGGACGATATGGCGATCACGGAGCCTCGCAAGGCTGTCCTCCTCGATATCGCGGCACTCAAGACGCGTCTCGAGCTTCCCGAAGGGCTGATGCTGTCGGGTCTGGTCTATGACGTGAAAACCGGCCTGGTCGAGACAGTGGCGGCCCCAGCGCCTCTGCGGACGCCCGCCGCTTAGCGACGGTGTGCGAATCGGCACGAGCGGGTCCCGCATAGCGAGCAGGCCGGCACTCGTCCGAACTACCGATCGCTTCAGTCTCGGCGCGTGGACAGTCCTGCCGATGAGCTCTTCTATTGGAGTATGAGATGAACCCTGATCTATACCTGGTCACAGGCGCCACTGGAGACACGGGCAGCGCCGCCATTGCGGAGTTGCTGTCGAAGGGCGCACGCGTGCGGGCGCTCGTGCATCGCGAAGACGAGCGTGCGTCCGCGTTGCGCGAGAGAAACGTCGAGGTCGTCATGGGCGACCTGCTGGACAGTCATGCTGTGCACGCGGCGCTGCAGGGTGTCGCTGGCGCGTATTTCGTGTACCCGGTCATGCAAGCGCGGCTCATCGATGCGACAGCCTATTTCGCGCATGCGGCAAAGCTTGCTGGCGTTCAGTCGATCGTCAATATGTCGCAAATCTCGGCCAAGGACGACGCGCGCAGCCAGGCTGCGCTCGCCCACTGGTATGGCGAGCGCGTGTTCGATTGGGCCGGTGTTCCGACAACGCATCTGCGTCCGACGTTCTTCATGGAATGGCTGACGTACGGTTTCCAGTTGCCGCTTATTGCCAACCACGACTTGCTTCGTGTGCCCGCAGGCACCGGCCGGCACGCGCCGATCGCCGCTGCCGACCAGGGTCGCGTGATCGCCAGTATCCTTCTGGATCCCGCGCCTCATGGGGGCAAAACCTATCCGCTGTTCGGTGCTGAAGAAATGAATCACGAGGCGTTGGCGCAGGCGGTGGGCAAAGCGCTCGGCCGACCGATCCGTTACGAGGACGAGAGCTTCGAGTCGTTCGAAGCACGGCTCACACAGCTCGGCCTGTCAGCGCATTTCATTCAGCACATCGTTTCAGTGTATCGGGCTTATCAGGCGGGCGAGTTCGCAGGCACGAACGACAATGTCGAACGAATCACCGGCAGGAAGCCAATGTCAGTGAGCGATTACGTGACTGCGAACCGCGCGGTTTTTCAGCGGGAAAAAGAGCAATAGCTTTTTCCATGCGATGAACCCGAAGAATTCGAGCATCGTTTGTCGCCGCGCGCCTCCCACTTCGCGCGGCTTTTTTCACTTCGCGGCGAGCGCGGGGTGCTTGAGCAGAAGAGCCGCAGCCGGCGCCGATGAAGCGGGGTTTTGCCCCGTGATCAGCAACCCGTCGCTGACGACGTAGGGCGCCCAGTCATCGGACTTCGAATATACGCCGCCCTTCGCCTTGAGTTCGTCTTCCACGAGGAACGGCACGATATCGGTCAGCCCGACTGCAGCTTCCTCTGAGTTCGTGAAGCCGGTCACTTTCTTGCCTTCGACCAGCGGCTTGCCGTCCGCCGACCTGACGTGGCGAAGGACGCCTGGGGCGTGGCAGACCAAGGCGACTGGCTTTCCAGCGGCGATGAACGATTCGATCAACGCAATCGAGTTCTTGTCTTCGGCGAGGTCCCACAGGGGACCGTGACCGCCCGGGTAGAAGACTGTATCGAAGTCGGACTGCGAGACGCTGTCGAGGCGCACGGTGGTCGCGAGTTGCGCCGTTGCCTGCGAGTCGGCTTCAAAGCGATGCGTCATTTCGGTCTGGTTCGCGGGCTCGTTGCTCTTCGGGTCGAGCGGCGGCTGGCCACCCTTGGGCGAAGCCAGCACGATGTCCACGCCGGCGTCCTTGAACGCGTAATAAGGCGCTGCCAGTTCCTCGAGCCAGAAACCGGTCTTGCGGCCGGTGCTGCCCAATTGGTCGTGCGAGGTCAGGATCATCAGTACTTTCATGGTGTTTCTCCGTCGGGTGAGTCAGCGATTCGGTATAGGGCTAACGGTTATAGTAGACCAGTCGTCTATAGAATGGGCCTAAAAAAGCACCTCCGGAAAGGTGCACTTGCCGCGCCGATCTTTCAGGTGGCAAGGTGAAGCATCTGCTGCGTTGTCGTCGTTGCCATTGCGAAGGGCTGCACATTGCGAACGATCTTGACCATGATACTGGCGCCCAGCCATAGCTGGTAAAGGCTTTGCGCAACGTTCTGCGGGTCACCCTCAATTGCAAGCGATCGTTCCGTCACGCCAGTCTCGATAGCGCGCGCCAGTCGGCTGACGATGCCTGCCGTGCCGCGATTCAAAGTGGCACGCATTGCTTCCGACATGTCCGCCACTTCGGCGCCCAGTTTGACCGCAAGACATTTGCCCTGGCAGTCATAGAACGATTGCGTTTCCTGCCAGATGCGGAAGTAGTCCGCCAACCGCTGTGCCATATCCAGGCCGGGCTGAGCAAGCGTCCGGTCAAGATCGTCCAGATAGTCCTCGAAGTAACTCTCGAGCAGCGCCACGCCGAACGCATCTTTCGAACCGAAGTAATGGTAGAACGATCCCTTCGGCACGCCGGCCTCCGAAAGAATTTCATTCAGGCCAACGGCAGAAAACCCTTTGGCGCCGATCAGCCGTTGACCGACGGCGATGATGTTCTCGCGGACGTCGGTGGTTTCAGATGTGTTTGCAATGGCCATGTACGGACTATAACGCGTAGTAGACCAGTCGTCTACAAGTAGTTTGAAAAGGTGTCGTGACGTTTGCGAGGACAGAGGCAGGCCATCAGCCCCAAGTCGCCGTTCATAATGCGCTTTTCGGCCATATAAAATAGGGTGGCGCTTCCCGCAGGTTGCGAACCTCGTCGGTCATTGCCTATCCTGGTGCGGGTTCATGCGCGTTCAGTTTCGCTCGTCGACGACGCTCGTGGAAATCGCGAAAGCTGTAATCCATCGTTCGCAAGCGTTCCAAGCCTCGCGCTATCTAGCGTCACTACCGACTGGCTTCGGCCTGTCTTCACATTCTCGCCAGGAAAGCTTCATGCTGAAAATCCATCACCTCGGTCATTCTCAATCGGAACGTGTCGTCTGGCTTTGCGAAGAACTCAGCGTTCCTTACGAGCTCGAAAAATATACGCGAGACGAGGTCACCCGCCTTTCGCCGCCGGAACTGAAAGCGCTGCACCCGCTCGGCGCTGCGCCCCTTGTCGAAGTCGAAGGTATGTTGCTCGCTGAGTCGGCCGCTATTGTCGAATTCATTCTTGCGCGCTATGGGCACGGACGATTGCAGCTTGCGCCCGACCATCCGGATTTTGCCTCCTACCTTTACTGGTTCCATTTCGCCAATGGAAATCTTCAACCGGTGATGGGACGATCGATGATGGTGGGACGCTGCGGCCTCGCGCCCGATCATCCGATTCAGGCATCGGTGCAAGAACGGCTGGACAAGGTGCTCGCGCTGCTCGAAGCGCGGCTCGCGCAGAACGATTATCTGGCTGGAAGCGACTTCACCGCAGCCGACATCATGAGCGTATTCTCGCTGACCACCATGCGCCTGTTTCATTCTGTCGACCTTACGCCTTATCCCTACATACTCGCGTATCTGCAGCGCATCGGCGCACGGCCCGCATACCAGCGGGCGATGGCTAAAGGCGATCCGGACTTGACGCCGTTGCTTACTTGAAGCGGATCGACGCTTGCTCAAACTGGCCGTAGTTGTTGAGCTTGCTCAGCCGAGGCATGTCATCCCAACTTGGTCAATTAACTTGGGACTCTGCGCGCACCGTCTAACGGACGACGCGTCAGCCTGGATAGCGGAGGTGTCGTCCGGTGCGGCAGATAGTGGAAACCGGTGTCAAGGTGGAGAAGATGGATAAGACTCATGCTTTGACTCGCTTCGGATTCAAACGTTGTGCAGAACACCTTGATGGGCAAATCCCCGGGTCTGGAAATGACAAGCGGCAATTGTCCAATGCATTCAGAGTAACTACAGCACCGGAATGGAAACGAACTACGTAGATCGTCGCGCGCCCGGGTTCCCGGATGAGCAAAATGGCTTCAATTTGGGACTTGACTGAATGACTGCTTTGTATGGATTTGATTGACCGTTTCGGGTCGGCCTGCGTCCGATGTGTCGGGCTGTGGACGCCTTGGGCAAGTCTCCAGGACCCGAGCTTATAGACGTATGCCTAATTGATTACCCGTGCCGAACTTAAAGAGAGATGTTTCGCAGTTGCCGGCGACGTTGATGAGACGGTCCCGCCATTCGTGCCCAGACTGACCTTGAGCGCTTCGGTTCCACGACGTAACCATGCCTTGACCGTACCAAGCGGTACGGTCATTTCCTCCGCTATCTCCCTGTGCGTTAAATCATGAAAGTACGCTAGCTCCAATGCACGCCTCTGATTGGTTTGGAGGAAGTTCATGCATGTTGCCAAGTGTCGCGCTTGTTGATTCAACGCGGCAAGTTCACAGGGATCAAGTGTTTCAGCCGTCAAGATTTCGTCAAGCTTGTCGCTCCACTCTATCTCCGGCCCCGCAGAGGATTTGCGTCGTCTTAAATAGTCGAAGGTGCGACTTCTAACAATCACCGCCATCCACGCCATTGGCGGGGAAACGCTGCTGTTATAGTCAGGAGCGAACTTCCAGACGCTGACGAATGTGTCTTGTAGTACTTCTTCAGCAAACTCCCTGCGTCGCAGTATGCGAAGTGCGATGACAAGCAGGTTTGGAGAGGTAAGTTCGTAAAGCGTCCTTAGCGCTTTTACATCGCGGCTTGAAATTCGTTCGAGAAGTTCGACAAGTACAGCGGCACCCGGATCAACAGGGAATATGGTTTGCATTGCGATCTCGTGTGAGGAGACAGCGATGCTGCCGCGCAAACATCATGATTTGTCCCCGAAAACACATGTCGCAACCGCCGTGCCCGCAAGAAGCCTGGAACCAGTTTAGAACCCTTGCCGGACGGTCTGTTGAAAACCCGCGCAACGTCGGTCGCTTGCGAAGCGTCTGCTTGTAGCACGCGCCAAGCCTATATTGCAGCGACCGCATGCAAGCGAAAACGCGTTATTGAAACATACGACCAACACGCTAAGCGTTGAAGCTCAGTGACAAGCGCCATCGAATACGCCATACACGGCGTTCGTGTGCAACGAGAGCGCATCGCTTTTGTTCGATGCGAGACTGGAGACGAGCGGCTTGAGGTATGAACCGAGCCGTAATAGAAAAATTAGGATCTGTTGTTGCAACTGGCCGTCGACGATTGGACGTTGATTTCGTGCCGCCTAGAGAGCATCGCTAGACCTCTAGCCCGCGCAACTTCGTCGCCATGCAAGTGGACAGACGTGGTTGGGAACAACGGGTGACGCAACTGGTCTCTGACAGGTGCGAATTGCGTGCGGCGTCAAGGCTTGCGAGTGCGTGCGTTCGCAGCTTCAGCGGATCGACGACGGGTGATGTGCGAGCGCCGTCACGTTCATCGTCATGTATGGAAACAACGGCAATCCGGAAAGGATCGCATGCAGTTCGTCGTGTGAGTCGACGTCGAAAACGCTGTAATTCGCATACTCGCCAACAACGCGATGCAGTTGCTGCCACTTCCCGGAGCGTTGCAGTTCTTGCGAGTAGGCTTTTTCTCGTGCCTTGATCTCGTCGGCCTGAGCCGTTGGCATATCGAGTGGCAGGTGTACATCCATTCTCACAAGATATAGCATGAGTTTCTTATCGTCCAAAGGTACAGGGTTTGTGGGCTTAATTGCGTTTGTCGCGCCGGTAGAAAGCGAGCTTTTCCTCATCGATATGAAGACCCAGCCCCGGCCCCTCCGGCAAATGCAGATCGAAGTCGCGGTATTGGGGACGCGCGGTGACGATGTCGTCTTTCAACAAAAGGGGGCCGAACAACTCCGTGCCCCAGTCAAGTTGGGGAAGCGCGCTGAAGCCGTGGGCTGACGCAACCGACCCGACGCTGCCTTCAAGCATGGTTCCGCCATACAGGGACACGCCGGCTGCATCGGCGATGGCGGCAGTGCGCATCATTGCGTAGATGCCGCCGGATTTCGCAATCTTCAATGCGAACACGTCCGCGCATGCACCGCGCACGAGTTCGAGGGCATCCTCCGGGCCGGTCACTGCTTCGTCGGCCATGATGGGAACAATGAAGCGCGACGCAAGTCTGGCGAGCGCTCCACGCTGTTCTCGTGGAGTGGGTTGCTCGATGAGGTCGACGCCCGCAGCTTCGAGCGCCTCGATCCCCAAGGTTGCGTCGACCTCGCTCCATGCCTGATTCACATCGACGGTGACCTTGGCTCGGCGGCCAAGTGCGGCCTTGATTTTCGATACATGCGCCACATCCTCACGAACGCCGCGTCGGCCGATCTTCAGTTTAAAGATGTTGTGACGACGTTCGGCAAGGAGCATTTCCGCTTCCTCGATATCGCGTTGAGTATCGCCACTCGCGAGCGTCCACAGGACCGGAAGTGTCTTGCGCACAGCGCCACCCAGCAGCGTTGAAACCGGAACGCCCAGGCGCTTGCCCTGAGCGTCCAGCAAGGCCGTTTCCAGTGCGCATTTGGCGAACCGGTTGCCCCGTGCGACCTTGTTCAGTTTCAGCATTGCACCGTTGACATTGGTCGCATCCATTCCGATCAGCGCAGGTGCGAGATAGGTGTCGATGGTCAGCTTGATGCCCTCGGGACTCTCCTCACCGTAAGCGAGGCCGCCAATGGTGGTGGCTTCGCCAAGACCCTCGATATCATCGCTCGAACGCAGGCGCACAATGACAAGCGTTTGCTGCTGCATCGTCGCCATTGCCAGTTGATGCGCGCGAATGGTCGGAAGGTCGACCAGGATTGCTTCGACGGAGATGATTTGGGCATTCATGGCGGATGGGCAAAGTTTATGAGTTGCTCAAGTATTACGCGCCCCATGATCCCGTGTCCAACACCGTCGACGTCTAGTGCCATACCTCTGCGGTATGACGAGCATTAGCCCCCGGAGCCGGTGCGGGGTACGTAGGGTATGTGTTCCTCTTCGTAGAGCCGGTAAATAAGCTCCAGAATTTCCTTGATGTCTTGCGACTCGTCAAGCAAGCGCGTGCTCATGATGATGGGCGATACAAGGGTGGGATCATCCAGCTCCCTATAGCTCACGTCGCTGCGTTTCAGGCCATGCACGCTGCTCGGCACAACAGACACCCCTTCGCCGGCGGCTACCAGCCCGAGCGCGACTTGCAGTTCCCGCGTTTCATAAATCCGGTGAGGCTTCAGACCCCTCTCCTGGAATGCGGAGAGGACCTGGTCGGCGTAACTGGGTCTCGGCGTTTTCGGAAAAATGATCAGCGTCTCGTTCACCAGGTCCCGAAGCGCGAGGACGGGCTTGCTCATGGAAAGCGCATGCCCTTCCGGCAAGGCGACGATCATCTTTTCCTCGCGAAGCACTACTCGGCGTATGTTTGCGTCTTCGAGCCGGATACGGCCGAACCCGATATCGATGCGCCCGTCTTTAAGCGCCCTGAGTTGGTCCATTGTCGACATCTCGTGGAGACTCAACTCGACCGTCGTGTTTTCATCCCGGAAACGCCGGATGATTTTCGGCAGCATTCCATACAAGGTCGAGCCCACAAAGCCGACTGAAAGGCTGCGCTCGATATTGCCGACTCGCCTCGTCATGGATTCGAGCTCGGCGGTTTGCGCCAGCAATTGCACGGCATGGAGATAGAAGAACTTGCCCGTTTCCGTGAGCTTCAACGGGCGCGAGTTGCGCTCGAACAGTTGCACTCCGAGTGTCTCTTCGAGTTGCTGTATCTGCCGGCTCAAGGGCGGTTGGGCCATGTGAAGCCGCTGGGCCGCTCGCGTGAAATTGCGCTCTTCGGCTACCGCTACGAAGTAGCGCAGATGCCGGAGTTCCATCTCGATACCTCCTTGATATAGCCCGATACTAAATCAGTGTTGGACGGGCCTTTCCGACTGGACTTATTCTGTTTTTACGCTCTGTTCAACGCCCGATTATACCTTTCAGGCATTCTGCAACTGCGTTGAAACAGGGGTTAACCCCCACCATAAGCACAAAAGATTCTGGAGAAGACAATGACGAAAGTTTTCGCTACGAAAGAAGCGCAAGACCTGTTGAAGGCCGCTGCCAACGTTGAGAGCCAGAGCGGCAATGCTCGCGCCAAACAGATTGTCGGCCGCCTGCTGAGCGATTTATTCAAGGCAATCGACGACCTCGATATGACACCCGATGAAATCTGGGCCGGCGTCAATTATTTCAACAAGCTTGGTCAGGATGGCGAAGCGGCGTTGCTCGCCGCTGGCCTCGGCATTGAAAAGTACCTCGACATTCGCATGGATGCTGCGGACAGGGAAGCCGAGATCAACGGGGGCACGCCGCGTACCATTGAAGGCCCGCTCTATGTCGCCGGTGCGCCAGTGCACGATGGGGTATCCAAGATCGACAGCGACCCCGATCAGGAAGCGGGCCCTCTGGTCATTCGTGGCACCGTGACCGGCCTGGATGGCAAGCCCGTCGCAAATGCGACTGTCGAGTGCTGGCACGCCAACTCTAAAGGCTTTTATTCGCACTTCGATCCGACCGGAGCGCAGAGCGATTTCAACTTGCGCGGGGCGGTGAAAACGGGTGTCGACGGCAAGTACGAGTTTCGTACGCTGATGCCGGTCGGCTACGGTTGCCCGCCGCATGGCGCGACTCAGCAACTGCTGAACGTGCTCGCTCGTCACGGCAACCGTCCGGCGCATGTGCATTTCTTCGCCGGCAGCGACAAGCACCGCAAGCTGACCACGCAAATCAATATTGAAGGCGACCCGCTGATCTGGGACGACTTTGCCTATGCGACCCGCGAGGACTTGATTCCGCATGTGGTCGAGAAAACCGGTGGCATTGCGCTCGGCCTCAAATCCGACGCATACCGGGAAATCGAGTTCAACTTCGCGTTGACGCCGCTCGTCCAGGGCAAGGACAACCAGGTCGTCCATCGTCCGCGCGTATCAGCTACGGCTTGATCGCCTGAAGCGGCTGCCCGGAAGCGCTGCCGTCGCTTGATCCCCCGCAAAAATCACTGACACCGGTGCACGGCTCCATGCTCGGAGCCTGCACAGGGAGAGCCTCTATGTCCGCAATTATCGAAAAGTCCGTGCTGTTGGATGAACTGCTGAACACCGCCGTCCAGGACAACAAGCAGACCGGTGTTTTTCGCTGCCGCCGCGATATTTTTACGAATGCCGGTTTGTTCGAACTGGAGATGAAACACATCTTCGAAAGCAACTGGGTGTATCTGGCGCATGAAAGTCAGATTCCCAACAATAACGATTACTACACCACATGGATTGGCCGTCAGCCAGTAGTCGTCTCGCGAGACAAGGCCGGAGAACTTCACGCGGTCATCAACGCCTGCGCTCATAAAGGCGCCATGATTTGCCGGCGCAAGCATGGCAACAAAGGCAGCTTTACGTGTCCGTTTCACGGCTGGACATTCGCCAACACCGGAAAGCTCTTGAAGGTGAAAGATGAGAAGACCACGCAATACCCCATTCAATTCAATTCGAACGGCTCGCATGACCTGAAAAAGGTACCGCGGTTTCAGAGCTACCGCGGTTTCCTGTTCGGCAGTCTCAATGCTGACGCCATGTCGCTGGAGGACTACCTCGGCGAGACCAAGGTCATCATCGACCAGATCGTCGATCAGGCGCCTCACGGGCTTGAAGTGTTGCGTGGCAATTCCTCGTACATCTATGACGGGAATTGGAAAATGCAGATGGAGAATGGATGCGATGGTTACCACGTCAGCACCGTGCACTGGAATTACGCCGCGACCATGGGCCGGCGCAAGGTCGATGGCACCAAGGCTGTCGATGCGAACGGCTGGAGCAAGTCGATCGCCGGCGTGTACGGATTCGACAACGGTCACATCCTGCTCTGGACCAATTCGATGAATCCGGAAGTGCGCCCGGTCTATCAACAACGCGAAGAAATCAAGGCTCGGGTCGGCGACATAAAAGCAGATTTCATCGTCAATCAAACTCGCAATCTCTGCCTGTATCCGAACGTCTTTTTAATGGACCAGTTCAGCACCCAGATTCGCGTGGTCCGTCCGTTGAGCGTTGGTCAAACTGAAGTCAGCATCTTCTGCTTTGCACCAAAAGGCGAGAGTGCAGCCGACCGCGCCACCCGCATTCGCCAATACGAGGATTTCTTCAACGTCTCGGGAATGGGCACCGCAGATGACCTCGAGGAGTTCCGCGCGTGCCAGGCCGGCTACGCAGGCACCACTGCATTGTGGAACGACCTCTCGCGCGGCGCTCCGTTGTGGGTCGATGGCCCGGACAGAAATGCGAAAAGCATGGGTCTCAACCCGCTCATCTCGGGTGAGCGCAGCGAAGACGAAGGGCTCTTTGTAACCCAGCACGAATACTGGGTAAGACTGATGCGCGATGCGCTGAAAAAGGAGCAAGGGGAGGCGGTCGTATGAGCTTCGACTACCACACCATATGCGCGTTGCTGTACCGTGAGGCGCGCCTGCTCGATGACCGCGAATGGGATGACTGGCTCGCCTGCTACACCGAGGACGTCACGTATTGGATGCCGGCGTGGGATGACGACGACCGGGTGACCGATGACCACGAGAGCCAGATCTCGCTGATGTATTACCCGGATCGCGGCGGCCTGGAAGACCGCGTGTTCCGTATCAAGACCGAACGCAGTGGTGCTTCCATGCCTGAACCGCGTACCAGCCACAACGTGACCAATGTCGAGGTGCTGGCCGAACGTGGCAACGAAGTGGACGTGCGTTACAACTTCAACACGCTGAGTCATCGATACAAGATCACCGACTATTTTTTCGGCACCATGTTCGTCACCTTGCGCGGGGTCGGCGACGACCTGTTGATTTCCAACAAGCGAATCGTGCTGAAGAACGACTATATCCGTCAGGTGCTCGACGTGTACCACGTCTGATGGCAAGCGCCGGTAATACATTTGCAGAAAAGGAGGCAACATGCCGAGCTACAACGTGGCACTCAACTTCGAGGACGGCGTCACTCGCTTCGTCGTATGCAAGCCGGGAGAGAAAGTGCTCGATGCAGCCTTCCGCGCGAAAATCAATCTGCCGATGGATTGCTCGGACGGTGTCTGCGGGACGTGCAAGTGCCGCGCTGAGAGCGGCAGCTACGACCTTGGCGACGATTACATCGAGGACGCGCTGAGCGATGACGAGAAGGACAGCGGGCTCGTACTCACGTGTCAAATGGTCCCGGATAGCGATTGCGTGATCGCCGTGCCGGCATCTTCCACCGTCTGCAAGACCGGGAGGAGCACCTTTGCCGCGACAGTAACGAAGGTGAAACCGCATAACGACGCGGCCGTCGTTCTCGAACTGGAGGTGGAAGGTGCGGCGCCCGCGTTCCTCCCGGGTCAGTACGTCAACATCGACGTTCCTGGCAGCGGCCGACACCGCTCGTACTCGTTTTCATCGCCGCCCGGTGAATCCAGGATCAGTTTCCTGATCAAGAAGATTCCGGGAGGCGTGATGACCACCTGGCTCGAATCGGCACAACCAGGCAACAAGGTAGAGCTGACCGGGCCGCTTGGCAGCTTCTATCTGCGCGCCGTTGAGCGGCCGCTGCTATTCATTGCCGGCGGTACGGGACTGGCGCCGTTCCTGTCGATGCTGGAAGTGCTCGCGCGAGCCAACTCGCAACAACATGTTCACCTCATTTATGGCGTGACCCGAGACCTCGACCTGGTGCACGTCGACGCCATTGAGATGTACAGGAAGAAGCTGCCCAATTTCAGCTACGACACCGTTGTGGCCAATGCCGATTCAGCCCATCCCCGCAAAGGTTGGGTCACGCAGCATGTGCCGGCCGGGGCGTTGAATGATGGCGATGTCGATGTCTACCTGTGCGGGCCGCCGCCAATGGTCGACGCGGTGCGCAAGTATTTCGACGACAGCGGCGTGAAGCCTCGCAGTTTCCACTATGAGAAGTTCGCCCCCAATGCAGAACTGGAGACGGCATGACCATGAAAAGATTCAAGGGCAAGGTCATGGTCGTCACCGGCGCGGCTCAGGGCATTGGGCGCGGCGTGGCGCTGCGTGCGGCCGCCGAAGGTGCCAGGGTGCTCTTTGTTGATCGGGCCGATTTTGTAGCCGAGATCGCCGCCGAGGCCAACGACGGGGAGACGGCTGGGTTTGTAGCCGACCTCGAGACCTATGCCGGCGCAGCCGCAGCAATGGCATTTGCAGTTAAGCGATTCGGCGGGATCGACATCTTGATCAACGGAGTCGGCGGCGCGATTCGCATGCGCCCCTATGCCGAGTTCGAACCGGAGCAGATCGATGCGGAAATTCGCCGCTCGCTCATGCCTACCCTGTACACCTGCCATGCCGTATTGCCGTACTTGCTCGAGCGCGGCGCCGGAACCATCGTCAATGTTTCCTCGAACGCCACGCGCGGCATACGCCGTGTCCCGTATTCGGCGGCCAAGGGCGGTGTCAACGCGATAACCCAGTCGCTCGCGATGAGTACGCGGAGCACAACATCCGCGTTGTGGCCACA
>NZ_JBSIPA010000370.1:0-6696 GCF_053574605.1 Caballeronia sp. M23-90
TACCCCTTGCTGGCCAAGCGCGTCGGCGATCATGTCGGCGCTGCCGGCGGTATCGTCGAGAAGGAACAGGTCGGCGCCGCTCAGCTCGCGCCATCGAACCGTTGCATTCGATGCCAGCGGATGACGCGCCGGCACAATCGCGCAAAAGGTATCGGAGAACAGCGTCTCAGTGGACAAGTCGCGACTTTCCTGCGGCTCGATCAGGATGGCCAGATCGGCGTCGCCCGAACGCAGCATGTCGAGCACGCGGTCTTGCGGCGCGTCGTGCAGCTTGAGCGTGAGATTCGGATAGCTCGCCCGGCAGGACGCAAGCAGCGCCGGAACGACTGAAGCAACCACGCTTGCGCTGCATGCAATCGATACCGCGCCGCTTTCCGCCGTCGATACCTCTTGCCCAAACCGCAGCGCGACTTCGAGTTCATCGACGAGGAGCGCGATGCGGGGAAGCAAGGCGCGGCCCGTATCGGTGAGCGCGACGTGGCGCGTGGTGCGATCGAAGAGCCGCAAGTCAAGCAGCTCTTCCAGTTCCCTGATGCTGCGGCTCGCCGCCGATTGCGTCACGCCGAGCGCGTTGCCGGCCTGCGTGAAGCTCCGGTGTTCGGCAAGGGTGACGAACAGGCGCAACTGCTGCAAGGACACGCCGGACCCCTTCAGCCCTGCTTCGGCGACGAGATTCCTGCTCATTGCGCCGACGAATTGCGCGGTGTTTCGGACCAGGCGGTCTGGAACGAAGCGGCATCGAGCCGGCTGGATTCGGCCACCGTATTGTCGATCCAGCGCTTTCTCATCGGCGCCAGGACGAACTTGGCGCACAAACCGGCTGCAATCGAGATGGTCGCCGTCGCGATGAACACCGCGTCCCACGAACCGATCGCCGACAGCACCGACGCCAGCGGCACCAGCATGGAAGCCGTGCCCTTCGCCGTGTACAAGGTACCGGCGTTGGCAGCAGCGTACTTGCTGCCGAATGTATCCGCGCAGGTTGCAGGGAAGATCGAGAAGATTTCGCCCCAGCACAGGAACGTGATCGCCGCGAAGAACATGAAGAGATACGGGTTGTGGCCAAACTCCATCAGCCCGAGCAACGCAATCCCTTCGCCGATAAAGATGAAGAACATCGTGTTCTCACGGCCGATCTTGTCGGAGATCCAGCCGCACAGGGGACGCGTGAAACCGTTGCAAAGGTTATCGATGGAAAGCGCCATCGTAAGCAGCGGCAGCGTGACGCCGAGAATGCTGACCGGCATCTTGGCGAAGCCGTATTCCTTCGCGATCGGACCGAGTTGCGCCGTGGCGATCACGCCGCCGGCAGCCACGAACACGAACATCAGGTAAAGCACCCAGAACAAAGGCGAGCGGACCATCTGCCCCGTCGTGTAATCGATCTTCGATGCCACCACGCGCTTCGCCGGAACCGCATGTGCGGGCGGACGCGGACGCACCAGCATCAACGCAAGCAGGAAGATGCAGACGCCCTGGAAGATGCCGAAGAACATGAATGCGTGTTCATAGCCCGAGGTCTGGATCATGTTCGAGATGGGGATCACCGTGACCGCCGCACCTGCGCCGAAACCGGCTGCCGTCAGGCCCGCTGCAAGACCACGCTTGTCCGGAAACCACTTGAGCGCCGTGCCCACGCACGTGCCGTACACGCAACCGGCGCCGATCCCGGCGATGACCGCCGCGATATACAGGTGGTAGAGGCTAGTGGCGTTGGCATCGATGATCCAGCCAATCGCCGCGCAAATCGAGCCGCCGATGACAACCGGACGCGGGCCGAATTTATCGACGAGCCAACCTTCGAGCGGCACGAGCCACGTTTCCGTGACGATGAACACCGTGAATGCCGTTTGAATCGCGGCCTGTCCCCAGTGGTGTTTTGCATCCATTGGGACAACGAACAAGGTCCACGCGTATTGCAGGTTCGCAACCAGCCCCATGCAAATGATGCCGATGGCAAGTTGCGCCCATCGGTTGTTATGCACCCCGCGTTTCGGGTTGCTTCCGGCGGGTGCCGTGAGCGTATCTGCGTTTGCCATGTCTGTCTCCGTTATGTATCGGCGCTCGTGCGGCGCGTAATCGACTGCGGCTCAACGGTGTCATCGGGTTGCATGCGTCTTTTGCGCAAGTTCCACCTGGCACCGGTGCGAGAGTTGGTTTTTGGTCGGTCAGGGTCCTGGTTCAGAGCCCCACGCAGCGAGCTGCAGCCGCGAGTGAAACACCGGCCGAAGGACTGAGGGTGCTGTCTGGAAAATCATGTAAAGGCACATCCAGTGTTCTTTTCTTGAGCGGACCGGAACGCTTGGCTGCACCGTGCCGGAGGTCTGTGTTTCTTCGCCCTTCTCCGCTCGCTTCATGGCGCCTTGTCCGTTATCACCTTACGGAACTGGCGCACGTTGAAAGCATGCTGCGGGAGAAAAACGATTAGGGAAAGTTAGAAAAATTTATTGTATAAATTCAGGATCGTTTATGGATGGAGACATGGTGATGATGCGCAACGCGACGTTCAGGCAACTCAAAATATTCGAAACCGTCGCCCGAAGACTCAGCTTTTCCCGAGCCGCCGAGGAGCTCTACCTCACGCAGCCGGCGGTTTCCACGCAGGTGAAGCAACTCGAGGAGCACGCCGGCCTGCCGCTCTTCGAGCAGCTCGGGAAGAAGATCTACCTGACGAGCGCAGGGGTCGAAATGCTCCATCACAGCCGCGCAATCCTCGAACAATTCCGCGAAGCCGACGACGCCATGGCCCGTCTTAAGGGTATTTCCGGAGGCACGCTCAACGTGGCGGTCATCAGCGCGGGCGATTATTTTTTCCCGCGCCTGCTCGCCGAATTCACCAAGCGCAATCCCGACGTCAAGCTCAACCTCGCGGTGCATAACCGTGAGGAACTGCTGCACCAGCTCACCGACAACCTCACCGACCTGGCCATCATGGTTCGGCCGCCGAAGGACATGGACACCGACAACGTGTCGTTCGCGCCGCATCCGTACGTGATCGTCGCGCCGCCGGATCATCCGCTGGTCGGCGTAAAGAACATCCCGCTCGAGTCGCTCTCCGAGGAGCCGTTCATCGTGAGAGAACGGGGTTCGGACACCTGGAATTCCATGGAAGAAGGGTTTGCTGGAAGGCTCAAGTCGCTCAACGTCGCCATGGAGATCACCAGCACGGAGACCATCAAGCAGGCCGTGATCGCGGGCATGGGCATCAGCTTCCTGTCCGCTCACACGATCGCCATGGAACTGCAGGTCGGGCGTCTTGCCGTGCTCGATATCAAGGGCTTTCCCGTCATGCTCAACTGGTACCTCGTGCATCGCCACAACAAGCGCCTTCCGGCCGTAGCGGCAGCGTTCAAGCAGTTCCTGATCGATGAAGGTGCGGCGCAAATCTCGGCGATAACGCATATCGGGTAAACCATTTATTAGGTATTCTGAATAGTCACGGTAAAAAACTGTGACTATCGTCTATGGATCATTTTTTCTATCCTGCAGTTAAGCAACACGGCCAACCAGGAGACAAACCATGATCCGTTCACACGCCACCACCGCCGCCGACGAGCGCGAACTGCAAACGCAACTCTGCGCATACAACAGCGCCTTCGAAGAACTCGACCTGATGTTTCGCTGGGACGCCGATACGCTCAAGGCGCTCTCCGGCGCACCCAACGACCAGGCGCGCATTGCGCGCTACATCGAAGTCCACTGCCCGCATCTGCTCAAGGCCTACAGTGCGGAATTTCTCTGCCAGGCAATCGTCGACAAGAAAAACGCCTACTACGACGCCTGCAGTGCCACGACCATTGCTCGCGCCGACGACACCCGCGGCGCCAAGATGTGGCGTCCCGAGTACGACACCGCGCGTGCAGCGGCTTGATTTACCGAAAACGGCCAGCTAGATGACAGCAGGCCGTCTTCCTCGTGCGCCCTTCAACCGCCCGGTTTGCCTTCGAGTTCGGCCAGACGTTTCTTCAGGTTGCGTTCTTCGGTGAAGCGGATGGTTTCGTCGCGGATGACGGCGACGATGCCCGTCACCACGGCGTCCGGTCCCGCCGAATGGAGCAACGCGACCGTGAAGGCAATCGATAAAGTCCGCCCGTCCTTGTGCACGGCCGGCACGCGCAACACGTCGTGGCCGTAGCGCGTTTCGCCGGTTGCCATGGTCTTTTCGTAGCCCGTCCAGTGACGCCCTCGCAATCGCTCGGGAATGATGATGTCGAGCGAATGGCCGAGCGCGTCATCGGGCGTGAACCCGAACATGCGCTCTGCAGCGGGATTCCATAACGTGATGGCCCCGCTTGCATCGGAGATCACGATGGCGTCGCCGATCACGTCGACCAATTGTTCGAAATCGATTGGGGATGTTTTTGTATTCACAGCGCTGCTCATGGTCGAAGCACCCTCGTTAAAACATGCAGCGCTGTGAGTTCATGAAAACCCACAGCGCCGCAGTTACGCGTTCAAACCGCTTGAGCGTCGTGCAGCTTGCTGATCTGGTCGCTGCTGTAACCGAGGCTTGCAAGCACTTCGTCCGTGTGTTCGCCGAGCAAAGGTGACGCCGTGATGTCCGGCTTCATGTCGGAAAACTTGATCGGGCTGCCCACGGTCAGGTACGAGCCGCGTTCCTTGTGCTGGACTTCCGTGATCGTGCCGCTCTCGCGCAGCGACGGATCGTTGGCGAGTTCCTTCATGGTCAGGACTGGTGCGCATGGAATGTCGAACTTGCGCAGAATGTCGACGGCTTCGAACTTGGTCTTGTCGGCGAGCCAGGTTTCGATGGTCGCGAAGATGTCAAAGATATGCGGCTGGCGTGCCGAGGCGGTGTTGTACTTCAGATCCTCGATCCATTCCGGCTTGCCGATCGCCTTGCAGATCGGCGGCCACGCGTGGCCCTGGATCGTGAAGTAGATGTACGAGTTCGGGTCCGTTTCCCAGCCCTTGCACTTGAGCACCCAGCCCGGTTGACCGCCGCCGCCGGCATTGCCGCCGCGTGGGACGACATCGCTGAATTCACCGTGCGGGTATTGCGGATACTCTTCCAGATAGCCCAGGCGGTCGAGGCGCTGCTGATCGCGCAGTTTCACGCGGCACAAATTCAGCACGCTGTCCTGCATCGATACCGCCACCTTCTGGCCCTTGCCGGTTTTATCGCGGCCAATCAATGCCGTCAAAATGCCGATGGCCAGATGCATGCCCGTGTTGCTGTCGCCGAGCGCGGCTGCGCTGATGGTCGGAGGACCGTCCCAGAAACCGGTCGTCGATGCCGATCCGCCCGCGCACTGCGCCACGTTTTCGTAGACCTTGAGGTCGTCGTAATGATGGCCGTCACTGAAGCCCTTGACGGACGCCAAAATCATCTTCGGGTTCAGTTCCTTGATGTGCTCCCACGGGAACCCCATCCGGTCGAGTGCGCCCGGCCCGAAATTCTCGACCATCACGTCCGATTCCTTGATGAGCTTTTCGAGCACTTCCTTGCCTTCGGGCTTCTTGGTGTCGAGCGTGAGCGACTTCTTGTTGCTGTTCAACATGGTGAAGTACAGCGCATCCACGTTCGGGATATCGCGCAATTGCGTGCGCGTCACGTCGCCGGAACCGGGACGTTCGACCTTGATCACGTCCGCACCGAACCACGCGAGCAACTGCGTGCAAGCCGGTCCGGCCTGAACGTGCGTGAAGTCGATGATCTTGATGCCTTCGAGGGGCCTGGTCATGGCTTTTGTCTCCTGACTGACTGGATTAGTTGGTGTGTTGGATAAAGCGCAAGGGGAAGAGAGAGGCGCGTCAAGCGTGCTGGGATGTGTTGTCTCCTCTTCGAGGCGTCTATTGGCGCGGTGCCTACGGGCAACCGTCGTTTCTTGTGATATACAATATTCCGAACACAGTATTAGTCAAGGATATTTATTCTTTGAACAGGACGTGACGCAATGCAGCAGGCGCGATTACGCCGATGGCGCGAGCGCCACAGCGATAGCCTGTTGCAGTGCAAAAGAGAGGAAAAAGGGAGGCTTGTGGGATCGTCGTCCGCAGGGAGCGAACGACGGCACGGCGGGGAGAACCCTAAGCAGTGGTCGGTCGGCTATCCGATCCGACCCGCCACCTTTGCGGCGTCACCCCTTCCCATTGGTTGAACGCACGCGAAAACGAGTTGACCTCCTCGAAACCGAGGAACCAAGCGATTTCTCCCGCGCCGAGGTCCGTGCTCCCAAGCAGCCTGCGCGCAATCCGGTTGCGCACCCGATCCAGCAATTGCTGGTAAGTCGTGCCATCGACGGCGAGTTTTCTTTGCAGCGTCCTCGAACTGATGCCCATTTCATGCGCGAGTGCATCGACGCTTGGCCGTTGCCCGCGCATGCTCCGCGCAATTACCGCCTCGACCTGATCTGAGAAGGTCTGCGTACGGCTGAGTTCGGCGATACCGGCGTCGAGCTGAGGTAAAACGGCCGCCAGCAAATCCGCGTTATGCGTGACGAAGGGCAGCGCGAGCGCGGCGGTATCGAAGACGATCACGTCTTGTGGCGCGTCGAAGACGATCTCGCAACCGTAATGGCGCGCGAACATCGTCCGGTTCGACGCCCGGCGCGTCAGTTCCACGCGGCGCGGCTTGATCTCGATGCCCGAACCGCGCCTGGCCATCGCCAACGCAGATGCGAACATTGCGTCGGCAAGAAGATCGGGGAGGTTGCCATCGGCGAGAAGCCAGCA
>NZ_JBSIPA010000371.1:0-6684 GCF_053574605.1 Caballeronia sp. M23-90
TCCCGGCACGAGCAGCGCGCCGGCCTGCGCCACCAGCAAGCCGATGCCAAGAGAAAACCACAACGCGAAGGCGTCCGACGTTCCGAACGCGCGGCGCTCGACCGGGACGGGCGACAAAGGCGCGTAGGTCGAGGCGGCGGTGTCGGTGGTGTTATCTGATGCCATTCAGGTTCTGTCCTTATTTGCAGATGTTGGCTGTCGCGTCCGCTCTGAAGCGTGGGCAATCCGGGGAAGCGGCAACTGTCATAATCAACCATTGCAGCAATTTGAAGCAGCGCGGGCGCTTGTCTCGAACAAGGGAACGATTATCGCTGTCTTCGCTGTTGTCCAGACCATTCGGAACCCCTCATCGCGCCATGTTCGAAGAAAACCGTGCCAATGTCCCCCTTGCCGAGCGTTTGCGTCCTCGCACCATCGACGAGGTGATCGGCCAGAAACACCTTCTT
Source organism: Caballeronia sp. M23-90 (assembly GCF_053574605.1). NCBI lineage: Bacteria > Pseudomonadati > Pseudomonadota > Betaproteobacteria > Burkholderiales > Burkholderiaceae > Caballeronia > Caballeronia sp. M23-90. The sequence continues at coordinate 447 of NZ_JBSIPA010000371.1, forward strand.
GGCCCCAACAAGCCGCTGCGCGTCGCGTTCGAATCCGGTGAAGCGCATTCCATGATTCTCTGGGGACCGCCCGGCGTGGGCAAGACCACGCTCGCACGGCTGATGGCCGCGGCGTTTCATGCGGAGTTCATTTCGTTGTCGGCGGTCTTGTCGGGCGTGAAGGATATTCGCGAGGCCGTGGAACTGGCGCAGATCCATCGGGCGAACGGGCATCAGACACTGGTTTTCGTGGACGAGGTGCACCGGTTCAACAAAAGCCAGCAAGACGCGTTTTTGCCGCACGTCGAGTCCGGGTTGTTCGTGTTCGTGGGCGCGACGACCGAGAATCCATCGTTCGAGGTGAACAGCGCGTTGTTGTCGCGGGCAGCCGTTTATGTGCTGAAAAGCCTGGATGAAACGGAGCTCAATGAATTGCTCGAACGGGCGCAGGGCGAGCTGGGCGGCCTGACGTTCTCCGATGACGCTCGTGCGGCGCTCATCGGTTCCGCCGATGGCGACGGCCGCAAGCTCCTCAACAACCTGGAAATCGTGGCGCGGGCGGCCGCGCAACAGAAGTCGACGCACATCGACGGTGAGTTGCTCGGCAGCGCGCTGACCGAAAACCTGCGTCGTTTCGACAAAGGCGGCGACGCGTTCTACGACCAGATCAGCGCGCTGCACAAATCGGTGCGCGGCAGCAATCCTGACGCGACGCTCTACTGGTTTTGCAGGATGCTCGACGGCGGCGCCGACCCGCGTTATCTTGCGCGGCGAATCGTCCGGATGGCCTGGGAGGATATCGGTCTCGCCGATCCGCGTGCGGGCCGCATCGCGCTCGATGCCGCCGAAACCTACGAACGCCTGGGAACGCCGGAAGGTGAACTCGCGCTGGCTCAGGCGCTGATTTATCTAGCGGTTGCGCCGAAATCGAACGCTGGCTACATGGCCTATAACGAGGCGCGGCGGTTTGTCGGCAAGGACCAGTCGCGAGGCGTGCCGGTCCATCTGCGCAACGCGCCGACCAAGCTGATGAAGGAGCTTGGATACGGGCACGAATATCGGTACGCGCACGACGAACCCGACGCTTACGCGGCCGGCGAAACCTATCTGCCCGATGGCATGCGCGACCCGCACTGGTACGAGCCGACACCGCGCGGTCTGGAGGGGAAGATCAGTGAAAAGATGGCGCGTCTTGCGCAACTCGATGCCCAATGGCGGCGCGACCACAAGGACGAAAAATAAGCGTTGCTCCATTGCCGACGGATGGTGAAACGCCGCGTTCCATTAGACCGAACGGCCAACGCGGCCAAAGCGCGCCAACACGGCCGCCTCGCTGCGCTAAAATCGCGGATTCGCACACTCAGAAGAACCGGCCCTGCCATGCTCGACATCCAACTCCTGCGCAAAGACCCCGACGCCGTTGCCACGCGCCTGGCTCAACGCGGCTACACACTCGACGTCGCTGCGTTCGCGGCAATCGAAGCGGAACGGCGCGAAATCCAGACGCGTACCGAAGAGCTGCAAATGCGCCGCAATACGCTGTCGAAGCAGATCGGCGCAATGAAAGGGCGTGGGGAAGACACCGCAGCAGTGATGGCGGAGGTCGGGGGTATCGGCGACACCATGAAGGCTTCGGCGGCTCAGCTCGAGGACATCCAGAAGCGCTTGTCCGACCTGATGCTCGGCGTGCCCAACCTGCCGCACGAAAGCGTGCCGGTCGGCCCCGACGAATCCGGCAACGTCGAAGTGCGTCGCTGGGGTGCGCCGCGTTCGTTCGATTTCGAAGTGAAGGATCACGTCGATGTCGGCGCGCCGCTTGGCCTCGACTTCGAAACGGGCGCAAAGCTCTCCGGCGCGCGTTTTACCTTGCTGCGTGGGCAGATTGCGCGTCTGCACCGGGCGTTGGCGCAGTTCATGATCGACACGCACACCGACTTGCACGGCTACACGGAGGCGTACACGCCGTATATCGTAAATCCGGAAATTTTGGTGGGTACGGGCCAGTTGCCCAAATTCGCCGAGGACATGTTCCGGGTCGAGAAGGGCGGCGAGGAGAACACGGTCACGCAGTACCTGATTTCGACCTCGGAGATCTCGCTGACCAATACGGTGCGCGAAAGCATTCTTGAAGCGTCGGCGCTGCCGGTCAAACTGACGGCGCATTCCCCGTGCTTCCGCTCGGAAGCGGGTTCGTACGGGCGCGATACGCGCGGCCTGATCCGTCAACATCAGTTCGACAAGGTCGAAATGGTGCAGGTCGTATCGCCGGAGAAATCCTACGAGACGCTCGACGAAATGGTCGGCCACGCCGAAGCCATCTTGCAAAAGCTCGAACTGCCGTATCGCGTGATCACGCTGTGTACCGGCGACATGGGATTTTCCGCAACGAAGACATTCGACCTGGAAGTCTGGCTTCCGGCGCAGAACACGTATCGGGAAATCTCGAGTTGCTCGAATACCGAAGCATTCCAGGCGCGGCGGATGCAGGCGCGGTTCCGGAATGCCCAAGGCAAGCCGGAGTTCGTTCATACGCTCAATGGTTCAGGTCTTGCGGTCGGGCGGACGCTCGTCGCGGTGCTGGAGAATTACCAGAACGCGGATGGCTCGGTGACGGTGCCAGTGGCGTTGCGACCTTACATGCGCGGAGTCGAAAAGCTCGAAGTCTCGAAGGCGAGTTAAGACCTCTTTGTTGTACCAGGCTCACTAAAAGGGGCTTGGAAATCAGATTGGACTCGTCTATAATCTTTCTCTCGCTGGACATCGACCCGTTCAGCGAGAGCCGCAGCAAGCAGTCGCGCGGTTGCAGGATCTGGAAAGGTGGCAGAGTGGTCGAATGCGCTGGACTCGAAATCCAGTGTACCTTTAGGGGTACCGTGAGTTCGAATCTCACCCTTTCCGCCAAATTAGAAACCCCCGCTGATCGCAAGATCAGCGGGGGTTTTGCTTTGTGTGCCTCAGCATTTGGGCAACAGACCTTGAACATCCGAGATGCTCCTGCCGTCCGGATTCTTGCCGATCGAACTCCGCGTCAAATGATTCGATGTCCGGCAAGCCCAGTTGTCCGGCTTTTCGAGATCGGGGGTCGGGCGCGCCAACTCGTCAACGCCCGACGCGGTCTTGAGCTCAGAAGCCTCGGGCGACGTTCCCATTATGGATGGTGACTGGTACCTGTACCGAGGCGTTATCGACAGCGAAACGGGATCGTCAGGCGGCGGTGCTGCAGGCCCTGCGGCGTGAGCGGCCGACCATAGGCACAACAAGTCGGCAACGACGGTGATGGCCAGCAGGCTTTTTCTAACATTGGACATGAAGTTTTTCATGCATGCATTCCCTCGACGTTAATCAATGCGTCGAACCCGGCGAACATAACGAGATGGCTCGCGATTCGATGCTTTTATAGACCTTAAAAACTCTGTAGAAACTTTTCATTAAATTAACCTTAGCAACGTTTTACTAAAAAACGGACGATAAAAGATTAGAAGCCGTGCAACGGTGTTGTTGTTCACAAGCGACAGCCAGCTACTGGCAGGCGTTCCTGGCAGCCGCTCCCAGCGGGAGCTGGCCAATAAATCATAGCGCCGAAAAATCAATTAGGACCGCTCTTATGGGTCCGACGCATCTTCACCATTTAATCTTTCATTCGTTGCGAAATTCAAAGTTGCAAAATTTTTGTGACTTTCGGATTAGCCGATCATGCAACAAACGCGGCAATTAACTTTGCTTTCGATTTAACGTTATGTTTTTAAGTCATGTTCAACTTCAAGAAATTTATTGCCGCGCTGGTCATTGCTCTGACCGGCCTATCCGCAGCACAAGCCAGTGAGTTTTCCGGCCCTTACGCAGGCCTGAAAGTGGGTGAGAACTGGTCTGACGCTTCTGGCGTCGTCAACGTAGGGTCCCATGCATCGACTTTCCTCGGCCTGACTGCCGGGTATAACTTCGATGTAAGCCGCTTCGTTATTGGTGCTGAGGCATTCGCTGACTTCCATCACTCGTCGACCACATATAAGGATGGTGGCATCGATGCGAAACTCGGCTTGCCGTTCAATTCGGTAATGCCGTATGTGCGTCTGGGAGTGACGGGAACCTGGCCGAACGCACGTTTGCACACTGGCTTGGGCGTTGAGTACAAGTTCATCAAGCAGGCAAGCCTTGCGCTGGAATGGACCACCGACCAAAGCAAGCGTGACGGCACCACGCGCCACAACGACAGCGTCACGCTGGGCGTGCATTACTTCTTTTAAAGACAACTGGCGTTCAAAAAGCCCCGCTGAGCTGAAAGCTCATCGGGGCTTTTTTACGACCTGCTCGCAGATCGATCAGGTTGTGCATCGCGCGATATCGAAGCGCATTTCAGGTTCCGGCAATCCGCCGTAGTCCCGGTCAGATTTCTGCACCTTCACAGTCGACCCATAGTGCGACGGCGTCAATGTCACGAGCCACGCGTTCGGCCCGACCACGAGTTCCGAAGCGTTACCCGATTTCGATGTAGACACCGAAGGCAGCCGGTCCTCGAGGCAACTGAAGACCTCGGAAGGCGCACGCCGCGATGACACGTAGATCAGCGGGCTCGACGCGCGAAGTTCAGGTCCGCTCGTGGAACTGCACGCCGCGAGCGCAACGGCCGCGAACACTGCAGCCAATAAAGAACCGGAAAGAGCAAACGAAACAACGCGACTTGAGATCATTGGCGGAAGACGTTGGTCAAAACAATGAGCGAATAGAGCGTAAACCGCTCGAAGAGGCAAGCGCGAATCACGACGACCGCAGTGCGGCGTGGCTGTACGGCGACTCGTGGGGGCATTGGAAAAAGAGCGGGAAAGCGCGCGATGCTATCATCGCCGGCATCCTGAAATAATGCGCTGCGGATACATCGATTTCGTATCGCAATTAGACGCGTACCGCGCGCCGACACACCAACGTTCCATGGCCATCACACTCAAGTCGCCTGCCGACATCGAAAAGCTGCGAATCTCCGGACGTCTCGCCGCAGAAGTCCTCGCAATGATCGGCGAGCACGTCAAGCCCGGCGTCACGACGGAAGAACTGGATGCGATCTGCAACCGCTTTATCGTCGATGAACTGAAGGCGATTCCGGCGAACGTGGGTTACATGGGCTTTACGAAGACCATTTGCACATCGGTGAACCACGTGGTCTGCCATGGCATTCCGAGCCCGCGTGAGTTGAAGGACGGCGATATCGTCAACATCGACGTCGCGATCATCAAGGACGGTTATTTCGGCGATACGAGCCGCATGTATTACGCGGGCACGCCGAGCCGCGATGCAAAGCGTCTTTGCGACACGACTTACGAAGCCATGGTCGCGGGCATTCGCGCCGTGCGTCCGGGCGCGACGCTCGGCGACGTGGGTCATGCGATCCAGACGGTGGCGAACCGCGAAGGGTACTCGATCGTGCGTGAGTATTGCGGCCACGGGATCGGGCGTGTTTATCACGAAGATCCACAGGTGCTGCACTACGGGCAACCGGGCGCCGGCCTGCGGCTGAAACCGGGTCTTGTTTTCACCATCGAACCGATGGTGAACGCCGGTCGTGCTGCAACGCAACAATCGCGGGATGGCTGGACGGTTACAACGAAGGACCGGTCGCTCTCGGCGCAGTGGGAGCACATGGTGGTCGTCACCGACGATGGCTTCGAGCTGCTTACGCCGTGGCCCGACGGCACGGGCGAATACGCGGCGCCCTGAGCGCATGCCTGCACCAAAGAACGTCATTGAGCCGGTCGCGCACGTTGCCTGCAATAATGATTTGACTCGTTTGCCTGTTCGGTTGAAGCTACTAATTAGACTAAGCCGGCTAAGACAGCCTAAGAACATAGCCTAAGAAGACAGCTTAAGAAGCTTGTGAAAGCTTGAGAGAAAAACACCCGCATGAGTCCTTCACTTACTGTTCACCGGATCGCCGCGCATCAAGGCGCCGTCCTGCGCGAACTTCGCACGGCCTCGTTGCGCGAAGCACCGTATGCGTTCGGGGAGACGCTGGAGGAAGCCCTGTCCGCCGATGTCTCGAGCTTCGACGAAACGGCCGGTCGCCACGCGAATTCCGATATCACGGCGTCGTTCATCTTGTACACGGAAGGACATCCGGCGGGTCTCGTCGGCGCGTTCATCGAAGAGGCGGCTCAACCGCGCGCCTTCGTGTACGCGCTATGGGTGGCCCCGGCGGTGCGGCATCTGCGTGGCCGCATTCACCAGCAGCTCGCCGCCACGCTGATGGCTTTCGGCGTCTGGCTTCATA
>NZ_JBSIPA010000372.1:0-6682 GCF_053574605.1 Caballeronia sp. M23-90
TGGAAGCCGGGCGTCGCGCGGATTTCATCGTGCTCGATCCTGACCATTCGGCTATTGCGGGCCAGGCGCCGGACGCGTGGTTATCGGGCGTGGTGTTCTGCGAACATGGCGAGACGCCGGTGCTGGATGTTTGTGTCGGCGGTAGAGTCGTGGTTGAAGCGCGCCGGCATCGCGATGAGCGCGAAGCGTTCGGGCAGTATCGAAAAACGCTCGCGGGCTTGCTCAAATAAAGGAACTCACCCATGACCGATCAAGTTTTCACCTTGAAGCGCGGCACTGCGCCGCTGCTGATTTCGATTCCCCACGCCGGCACGCAGATTCCGGCGGACGTTGCCGCGACCATGAATCCGATCGCCCGCGAGGTCGACGACACCGACTGGCATCTCGAACGTCTCTACGGGTTCGCGGCGGACATGGGCGCGTCGATTCTCGCGCCGTTCAATTCGCGCTACGTGATCGACCTGAACCGTCCGCCCGATGGCGCGAACCTCTACCCGGGACGCGATACAACCGGCCTTTGTCCCGTCGATACCTTCAACAGCGAGCCGCTTTACCCGGAAGGTGGCGCGCCGACCGAAGCACAGATTGCGGATCGTCGCGAAAAATACTGGCGGCCGTACCACGATGCGTTGAGCGAAGAACTGGCGCGTCTGAAAGCCGCGCACGGCAAGGTGCTGTTGTGGGAGGCGCATTCCATCCGCTCGCACGTGCCGCGTTTCTTCGATGGCAAGCTCTTCGACTTCAACCTGGGCACGGCAGGCGGCGAGAGCGCGGTCGCGGGACTCGGTGAAAAGCTCGAGGCGATGGTCGCCAGGACCGGCGTGTACACGGCTGTTGCGAACGGGCGCTTCAAGGGCGGCTACATCACGCGTCATTTCGGCAAGCCGCAGGACGGCATCCACGCGGTGCAACTCGAACTCTCGCAGATCACGTATATGGAAGAAACGCGCCCATATGCATACGACGAAACGCGCGCCGGCCAAGTCGCGCCGTTGATTCAGGATCTGATGCAGTGCGCGCTGGATGCCGTGCGAGAGGGCTAACCTTCACGCCGCCTGACCGCGGGCGGCGTGAGCACGGTCGGCAGCGCCTTCGGCAATGTCTCCGGCCAATCGCGGCTGAAATGCAGGCCGCGGCTTTCACGCCGCGAACACGCGCTTTCAACGATCATTGAAGCGACATCGACCAGATTGCGCAGTTCGAGCAAGTCCCGGCTCACCTTGAAGTTCGCGTAGTACTCGTGGATTTCGTCCCGTAGCAACGCAATCCGATGCTGCGCGCGGGCGAGGCGTTTATCCGTGCGTACGATCCCCACGTAATTCCACATCAGCCTGCGCAATTCGTCCCAATTGTGCGCGACGACAACTTCCTCGTCGGGATCGGAAACGCGGCTTTCGTCCCATGCGGGCAGCGGTGCATGCGCGCTCGTGGCATACCCTTCGGCTTCCATGGCTTGCGCCGCAGCGCGTCCGATCACGAGACATTCGAGCAGCGAATTGCTCGCCAGCCGGTTGGCGCCGTGCAAGCCCGTGCACGACGTTTCTCCCACCGCATAAAGTCCAGCGCGATCCGTGCGCCCGGCCAGGTCCGTGACCACGCCGCCGCATGTGTAATGCGCGGCCGGCACGACGGGAATCGGCTCCTTCGTTATATCGATACCGAACTCCCGGCAGCGCGCGAGGATGGTAGGGAAGTGCTCTTGCAGGAACGCCTCGGGCTGGTGGCTGATATCGAGATACACGCAGTCGATACCGCGCTTCTTGATCTCGAAGTCGATCGCCCGGGCTACGATATCGCGTGGCGCCAGTTCGGCGCGTTCGTCGTGCGCGGGCATGAAGCGGGTTCCATCGGGCAAGCGGAGGATGCCGCCTTCACCGCGGACCGCTTCGGAGATCAGGAACGACTTGGCGTACGGATGAAACAGGCAGGTCGGGTGGAACTGGATGAACTCCATGTTCGACACGCGGCAGCCCGCGCGCCAGGCCATCGCAATGCCGTCGCCCGTCGCGGTGTCGGGGTTCGTAGTGTAGAGATAGACCTTCCCGGCGCCGCCGGTCGCAAGCACCGTATGCGGCGCTTCGATGGTGACGGTGCGCCCGCTGGCAATATCGAGCGCATACAGCCCGTGACATCGATGCCCGGGGAGCCCGAGATGCTCGGACGTGATCAGGTCTATCGCGTGATGATCTTCGAGGACGGTGATATTCGGGTGATTGCGCACGCGCTCGTTGAGCGTTGTGACGACCGCGTGGCCCGTGGCGTCGGCGGCGTGAATGACCCGCCTGTGGCTGTGGCCGCCTTCGCGCGTCAGATGAAAGCCGAGTTCGGCCGAGCCATCCCTGGTGAACGGCACCCCTTGTTCGATCAGCCATTCGATAGCCGCGCGCCCGTTGTCCACAATGAAGCGCGTGGCGGCGGCGTCGCACAGTCCGGCGCCGGCGATGAGCGTGTCATCGACATGGTTGTCCGTGCTGTCGCCGGAGTCGAGCACCGCTGCAATTCCGCCTTGCGCCCAATCGCTTGCGCCTTCGCTCACGCTGCGCTTGGCGAGGATCACGACGCGCCGCGTGTGCGCAAGATTCAGGGCGACGCTCAGGCCCGCCAGTCCGCTGCCGATGATTGCCACATCGAAATTCATCCTGCCATGTCTCCGTCAGTTGTTGTCCGCCATGACTTTCGATTCACGCCGATAGCACGTAAAAAGTCCGGACGGCAAGCATAACGCGTGGGAAACGCGACCGACACTTTGCCGTTCGGCCAGTAGGGCGAAGGAATGAGCGAAGACCGGCTGAACCAAGCAAAAAGCCTCGCAGAAGCGAGGCTTTTTGTGCAGCGATACAAACGAAACAGAGACCTTATTTGATCTTCGTTTCCTTGTAGTCAACGTGCTTGCGGATAACGGGATCAAACTTCTTGATCGCCATCTTTTCCGGCATGTTGCGCTTGTTCTTCGTGGTCGTGTAGAAGTGACCCGTGCCAGCGGTCGATTCCAGCTTGATCTTGTCGCGTGCGCCCTTGGCCATTTTCGTGCTCCTTAGACTTCACCACGTGCGCGCAAATCTGCGAGCACGGAGTCGATGCCGTTCTTGTCGATCAGGCGAAGGCCGGCGTTCGAGAGACGCAGACGAACCCAACGGTTTTCGCTTTCAACGAAGAAGCGACGGTTTTGCAGATTGGGCAGGAAACGACGCTTGGTGCGGTTGTTCGCATGGGAAACGTTGTTGCCGCTCATCGGCCCCTTCCCGGTTACTTGGCATACACGTGCCATGAGAGCACTCCTAATACGCTTTAATTCTGAGTTCGAACGCCAAGTACACTTTGGACCGCTACGGGCTACCGGAGAGGCTTGCCCGAAATGACTGCGTACGCTCGGAACAGGTTGGTTGAAAGAAGCAAACCGAGATTCTAACCGCAAAAAACCAGCAAAATCAACTCTTTTTGGTATCGAAGGAGGTACCCGAGCGCGCCGCGCACAGTTGATTTCGTGACTTTTTCGCCTTGTATGGGCCGTCTGGACAATGTTTCGCCGTTGTTCGCCGATCAAACGCCGGTCAACTTGGCATCCAGCCCTGTCGCGAAAAAGAAAATACTTCGTTCGACGCCACGACCAGATGATCCAGCAACCGGATATCGATAAGGGCCAGCGCCTCGTGCAGCAAGCGGGTCAGCCGGCGGTCGCTCGCGCTCGGCGTGACGCCGCCCGAGGGGTGATTATGCGCCACGATCAGGCTCCCCGCGTTCAGCGTCAGCGCCCGGCGCACGATTTCCCGAGGATAGACGGCTACGCGCGAGAGCGACCCCTTGGCCGATTCGTCTACGGTTATCAGGCAATGCCGTACGTCCAGGAACAGCGTGACGAACACCTCGTTCGGCCGGTTGCCGATCAGCCACTTCAGATAGTCTTCGACCGCCTGGGGCGCATCAAGCAGCGGCCGGTCCCGCGTTTTCTCGGCCAAGGCCCGCTGGCATAGCTCGGACACCGCCAGCAGCAGCGCCGCCTTGGCCGGCCCGATACCGCCGAACCTGCGTAATTCGGTCGGACTCGCTCCGAGCACGCCGCGAATCGATTCGAACCGTGTGAGGAGGCCGCGCGCAACATCCACCGATGTCATGCCCGGCCGCCCCGTGTTCAGGAACAAAGCCAGCAGTTCGGCATCCGACAACGCGTGCGCACCTTGCTGCAAGAGGCGCTCACGCGGACGATCATGCTCAGGCCAGTCGAGCATGCGCGGTGCAGCGAGACTGTCATCGCCAGGAAGAGGAAGAGGAAGAGGAAGAGGAAGAGGAAGAGGCGCTGTCCGAAAGGCATCGGCAATGCAGGGAGAATCGGTTTGCACTAATTCAAGACGGGCGTTCATGGCGTGCTCCGGTTGAGGGCGAGCCGCTAGCGCGCGGCTGCCCGATGTCGTTCAGGGCGGCTGGAGAGACTAAGGCGAGGCCGAGGCACTGTGGCTTACAATGGGGGTTTCGCGCCTCCCTGGGCGCCTTGCTGATGGTCTGGCGGGCATTTACGCCCGATATCAGGCCGCAAGTGGCGCGGCTCCCGGGCGTCAGCCAGGCTTTCGCCAAGACAGCGTCCCGTCCGGACGCACGGTCCTTTATTGGGCGGCAGCGCCGACTGACAAGGTGATTGCGGCTTTTACGGCTAATACGATCAAACATGAGCATCATCGATATCTCCGAAGTGAAACCCGGTTCGCACGTCACGCTTCACTACCGGCTGGCGCTTGAGGATGGTGCGGACATTGTCAGCACGTTCGCCGACAAACCCGCCACGCTTTTGCTGGGCGAGGGCCACCTTGCTCCGCCGCTTGAAGACATTCTGATGGGTCTGAAAGTGGGGCACCACTCGACCTTTCGGCTGACGCCCGAGCAGGCGTTCGGTCCGCGCAACCCGGACATGCTCCAGTGGGTGTCGCTTGCCACGCTGCGCGAGAACGCCATGATCGGCGAGAATTTTTCGCCCGGCGATCTCGTGGAGTTCAACGCGCCTGGAGGCGGCCGCTATGCGGGCGTCCTGAAGGAAGTCGGCGAAACCTCTGCGCTGTTCGATTTCAACCATCCGCTTGCCGGCCAGCCGCTGGCGTTCGAAGTGAAAATCATCGGAATTCTGTAGCCATGAGCTCCACTGACACCCTTCTCGATGTCGAAATTCTCCTCGCGCAGCCGCGCGGCTTCTGTGCGGGCGTCGATCGTGCGATCGAAATCGTGGAGCGGGCCATTGCGCTGTTCGGCGCGCCCATCTACGTGCGTCACGAGATCGTGCACAACGCCTATGTCGTCGAGGACCTGCGCAAGAAAGGCGCGGTGTTCATCGAAGACCTGGCGGATGCGCCCGAAGGCAGCACGCTGATTTTCAGTGCGCACGGGGTGTCGAAGGCGGTTCGCGCCGAGGCCGAGACGCGCGGTTTGCGTGTATTCGACGCTACGTGTCCGCTCGTGACCAAAGTGCATATGGAAGTCGCGAAGATGCGCCAGGACGGCTTCGATATCGTGATGATCGGGCACAAGGGCCATCCGGAAGTGGAAGGCACCATGGGTCAGAGCGGGCAGGGCATGCATCTGGTCGAGGATATCGAGGACGTGCAGGCGCTGGCGCTCGCGGACCCGAACCGCATCGCCTATGTGACGCAGACCACGCTCTCGGTGGATGACGCGTCGGCAATCATCCAGGCGCTGAAGTCGAAATATCCGTCGGTGAAAGAGCCGAAGAAGCAGGATATTTGCTACGCCACGCAGAATCGTCAGGATGCGGTGAAGTTTCTCGCGCCACAGTGCGATGTGGTGATCGTGGTCGGCAGCCCGAACAGCTCGAACTCCAGCCGCTTGCGCGAAGTGGCAGAAAAGCGCGGCATTCCGGCCTATATGGTGGATTCGCCCACGCAGATCGATCCCAAATGGGTCGAAGGGAAAAAGCGCATCGGCGTGACGGCGGGCGCCTCGGCACCGGAAGTGTTGGCGCAAGCCGTGATTGCGCGGCTGCGTGAGTTGGGCGTACGCAATGTGCGGCCGCTTGAAGGTATTGAGGAAAAGGTGTCGTTCCCATTGCCGCGCGGGCTGACTCTGCCGTCGGAGAAGTAAGCCGCCTTTATATATAGGGCTGGACTGCCGTCGCAGCTGAAAAACCGCGCCGACTCGAGTTGGCGCGGTTTTTTTTATCAAGAAAACGCACTCGCTGAAGTCAACTAGTGTCAGCGAGGCTCGCGACAGCGGAAATCCAACTCTCCGCGCAGTAGAATCAATGCACTTTTCAGGTGCATTCGACGAAATAATTTCCCTTCCGCAATCCACAGGCACAGCTCGGTGTTTACCCACAGAGCCAGCGAATGGTGCAACTTGCGCACCGTCGTGGAGCGCAACCCGGTTGCGCTCTTGCGCTCATTCGCGTTGAAAAATGGGGTTGCAATGGAGGAAAACCCCTGTCAATCAACAATATTGCACGTCTCAAAAACCGAGTTACAATGCGCGCGTTCCAAGCCGGATGGGCTGGAAACACCAGCTTTTGAAGGCGCCGGAGACCTACTGAATGCGAATTAAGTTTGGCTTTGTTGTGACCATCGCGGCTGCGGTTGCGATGGCAACGGCATGCAGCAAAAAGAGTGAAAACGAACCAGCCGTTGGGGCATCGGCGACGCCGGAAGCATCGGCAAGCGTCGCGGCAAGTGCGCCGGCGTCGCCGATA
>NZ_JBSIPA010000373.1:0-6661 GCF_053574605.1 Caballeronia sp. M23-90
TCGAGGCGCAGGTCCCGGCTCAGGACGCCTCTCCTGCGGCGCCGCCGACTTTTCGACGGCGGCGGCTTTTGGAGACTTTTGCGCACGCTCGACGGAAGACGGCTGTGCGCCAATGGTCACGGAAACACCGGCGACCTTGTGAGTCTTATGTTCGGGACGACGCGCAACTTGCTTGTCAGATGGCACTGCCTTCGCAGTTGGCGGAGCGGGAGGTGCGGGAGGCGCAGTAAAAGGAGGCAGCACCGCTTTTTTTACTGCTTGTTCTTTAGGCTGTGTCTTCACGTCGCGGGCGGTGACGGCAACATCATCAGGCGCGGCCGTTTTATCGGACGATCCGACCAATGAGGCCAGCACGGCCAAACCGCCCCGAGTCTCCTTGCGCTGCGCGGACGAAGCGGAAGAATCCGGGGCAACGCCCGGCGAATTCGCGGCACCCTTGGCAACATTTTTTTTCGGAGCGGGTTGAGTAGCCTTCCGTCCCGAATCCGACCCCGCGCCAGGACCGCTCGGCGCACCCCCTGATCCACCCGCAAACCGCCGCGCAGCCGCTTCCTTCTTGCGGTTCACGACTTCATCGGCGGAATCATCCGGGTCGTTTTCGCCATCGCTTTCGCGCGCCGCGGCATCGCGCAGCAGGGCTTCACGCAGCTTTTTCAACTGCTCCTGGGGGTCAAGCTTGTCCGCATCGGCGGGACGTTTAAAAGCATTCGGCATAGTGCAGCATTATAATCCCGGCATGAATACTCAGACCGACCTCCCCGCCGCGCAGCCGCCGGTTTCCGCCGAGCCAGAAGCGCCTGATCAACACGCCCAGTTTGTCGACTGGATGCGTTCCGTCGCCCCTTATATCCACGCGTTCCGAAACAAGACCTTCGTGGTCGCGTTCGGCGGCGAGCTGGTGCAGGAAGGCAGGCTGAACGCACTCGTCCAGGACGTCGGGTTGTTGCACGCCATGGGTATTCACGTCGTGCTCGTGCACGGATCGCGACCCCAGGTAGAAGAGCAGTTGAACCTGCACGGCGTGGAGTCGGAGTTTTCGCACGGCTTGCGCATCACCGACGCCCGCGCGCTCGAATCCGCGAAGGAAGCCGCCGGCGAAGTGCGCCTGGACATTGAAGCGGCGATCAGCCAGGGCTTGCCCAACACGCCGATGGCGCACGCGCACATCAGCGTGGTATCGGGCAATTTCGTGACGGCGCGTCCGGTCGGCATTCTGGATGGCGTCGATTTCCAGCACACCGGCGTGGTCCGCAAGATCGACGGCGATTCGATTCGCCACTCGCTCACCAGCAACAAGCTGGTCCTGCTCTCCCCGCTCGGATTCTCGCCAACGGGCGAAGCGTTCAATCTATCGATGGAAGATGTCGCTTCGGCAGCGGCGATCGCGTTGCGTGCCGACAAGATCATTTTCCTGACCGAAACACCGGGCCTCGTCGATGAAAACGGCGAACTCGTGCGCGAAATGTCGCTCGATGACGCTTATCGTTTGCACGAAAGCGGCGAACTGCAGGGCGACGCGGCGTTTTACCTCAAGCACACCATTCGTGCGTGCCGCGGCGGCGTGGCGCGCGCGCACATCATCCCTTACGCGCTCGACGGCAGCGTCCTGCTGGAATTGTTCCTGCACGACGGCGTCGGCACCATGATCTCGTACGAGAATCTGGAAAGCCTGCGGGAAGCCACGCCGGATGACGTCGGCGGGATCCTCACGCTGATCGAGCCGCTGGAAATGGACGGCACGCTGGTGCGGCGTGGCCGGCACCAGATTGAACGCGATATCGATCATTTTTCGGTGATCGAGCACGATGGCGTGCTGTTTGGCTGCGTGGCTCTGTATCCGTACACGCAGGAACGTATCGGCGAAATGGCTTGCCTGACCGTCTCGCCGGAAGCACAAGGCGCGGGCGACGGCGAACGGCTGCTCAAGCGCGTGGAACAACGCGCGCGCGCGCGCGGCCTCACGCATATTTTCGTGCTGACCACGCGCACGGAGCACTGGTTTCTGAAACGCGGTTTCGTGAAGGTGACCGTGGACGACCTGCCTGAAGACCGGCGCCGCCTTTACAACTGGCAGCGCAAATCGCTCGTGCTGATGAAGCAGCTTTAAGCACTCTATTCATAGACGCTCCGATCCGGTCGCCGCGCAACCATGCGCCGCCCGAACGAATCGTCCAGATAACCCGCTACAGGAGAATGACAGATGGCCCGAATGGTTCAATGCGCAAAACTCGGCAAGGAAGCCGAAGGACTCGACTTCCCTCCGCTGCCGGGCGAACTCGGCAAGCGGATTTATGAAACGGTATCGAAGGAAGCGTGGCAAGGCTGGCTCAAGCAGCAAACCATGCTGATCAACGAAAACCGCCTGAACATGGCCGATCCGCGGGCGCGTCAGTACCTGCTCAAGCAGACGGAAAAGTACTTCTTCGGTGAAGGAGCGGACACCGCTCAAGGCTATGTTCCGCCAGCGCACAGCTGAGACGAACTAACGTCCGTGCATAAAAGCCGGTCTTTCGAGACCGGCTTTTTCGTTTCGAACATGCACTTATGAGCCCGTCCTGAATGGCACATGCGGATAGGCGGTTTGCGCATCTTCGTGCATCGTGCTATCATCTCCTTCTTTCCAATAGCAATTCAAAGTCTATTTCTTATGACTGAACGAAAAGCAAAGAGCCTTCCGAGTACCTGAGCCCTTTGCCCCAGGCTTCATTTAAGAGATACCGGCGAGCGATTGTCGAGGCTTCCACGGGTCATGGTCTGTCCGTGGATGTTGTTCCCAAGCCTCTTCAGTTCGAGACACATCAAAGCCGTACCGCCGCGCACCATGCGCCGCGTCTGAACGGGTTTCGGTGCGTCCAGCCATCAATTCAAGCAGTACCCTCGAAGTGCCATTTCGCGACCATCGTTGCGAGGCATAGGCTTTGCTCCGGGCATTCCGACGCGTCCGGCGCGCGACCAGCCTTCAGCTTCTTCATAAGCTGACGCCTCGCCTCGTCGCGAAACTGCACTTTCCCCGGCAACGTGCGTAATAGCGCACCCGCCCATCCGTGCATCACCGGATCGGCGACACACCTGGAGCTTCTCTTCATGGCAACACCGAACGACGGCCTCTGGCGACAACCCCAACCCGAGAAAGACCTGTCGCTTGCCGATATCACCATCGTCGATAAAGCCCTTCTCAAGCGCGCTGTCGGCGCCATGGCGATCGGCAATGCGATGGAATGGTTCGATTTCGGCGTGTACAGCTACATTGCGGTGACGCTCGGCAAGGTTTTCTTTCCGTCGAGCAATCCCGGCGCGCAACTGATCGCCACGTTCGGCACGTTCGCGGCGGCATTCCTCGTGCGTCCGATCGGCGGCATGGTGTTCGGGCCGCTGGGCGACCGCATCGGCCGCAAGCGCGTGCTCGCGATGACGATGATCATGATGGCCATTGGGACGTTCTGTATCGGCTTGATTCCCGATTACGGCACCATCGGCATCTTTGCCCCCATTCTTTTGCTGGCTGCTCGCCTGCTGCAGGGCTTTTCGACGGGCGGCGAATATGGCGGCGCGGCGACGTTCATCGCGGAA
Organism: Caballeronia sp. M23-90; assembly: GCF_053574605.1. Lineage (NCBI taxonomy): Bacteria > Pseudomonadati > Pseudomonadota > Betaproteobacteria > Burkholderiales > Burkholderiaceae > Caballeronia > Caballeronia sp. M23-90. Next base: position 3,571 of record NZ_JBSIPA010000373.1, read on the forward strand.
TTTGCGCCGGATAAACGGCGCGGGTTCCTTGGCAGCTTCCTGGAATTCGGCACCCTCGTGGGTTACGTGCTCGGCGCGGGCTGCGTTGCGGTCCTGACCGCGACCATGTCGGAGCAATCGCTGCTTTCGTGGGGCTGGCGCGTCCCGTTCCTGATCGCCGGACCGCTTGGTCTGATCGGCTTGTATATCCGTCTGAAGCTCGAAGAAACGCCTGCGTTCCAGCGCGAAGCCGACAAGCGCGAGACCGAAGCGCACAGCACGCCGAAGGATCAGTTTCGCGACATGCTGGTGAAGAACTGGAAGCCGATGCTGCAATGCGTGGGACTCGTGCTGATCTTCAACGTCACTGACTACATGGCGCTGTCTTATCTGCCGAGTTATCTTTCGGCCACGCTCAAGTTCAACGAAACGCACGGGCTGTTCGTCGTGTTGATCGTGATGGTGCTGATGATGCCGATGACGCTTTTCGCCGGCCATCTCTCCGACAAGATTGGCCGCAAGCCGGTGCTGCTGTTCGGGTGCGTCGGACTTCTGGTGCTGTCCATGCCCGCGCTTACGCTGATACGCATGGGTAACGTGATGCCGATTTTCAGCGGCATGCTGATCCTCGGCGTGTTGCTGTCGTGCTTCACCGGCGCGATGCCTTCCGCATTGCCTGCGTTGTTCCCGACCAAGATCCGCTATGGCGCGCTCGCAATCGGCTTCAATGTTTCGGTTTCGCTGTTCGGCGGTACGACCCCGCTCGTGACGGCGTGGCTGGTTTCATCGACGGGAAATCTGATGATGCCCGCGTACTACCTGATGGGTGCATCGTTGATCGGAATCGTTTCGGTGATCGCGCTGCATGAGACCGCGAGGAAGCCGCTGAAGGGCTCGCCGCCGTCGGTCGGTTCGCGCTCGGAAGCCCATGCCGTGTTGCGCGGTGCAAAGCAGGCCGCCGAGATGGATGAGCGTTTGCCGGATGCGACCGCTCACGCCTGATTGAAGTCGATCAAATTCAGATAAAGCAAAGAGGCCGTTCCTGGTTGGGAACGGCCTCTTTTTATTCCGATGGCTTCACTCGACCAGCGTCACGATCTCCACCTTCACCTCGCCGCTTTCGATGACCATGATCCCAAGCGTTATTGGCAATTTGAAGCGGCGTGGTCCGGCGCTCCCGGGGTTGACGAAGAGCGTCGCACCACGACGCTCGACCAGCGGCTTGTGCGAATGGCCCGTGATGACAACATCGATACCGTCGAGCCGTCGCGGGACATCCGCTATATCGTGCACGACATGAATCGATGTCTCGCCCAAACGCACCGTCACCGCTTCGGGAAGGTCATCGATCCGCACGCCCGAATCATTGTTGCCGCGCACTGCGGTGACGGGTGCGAGCGCGTTCAGCGCGTCCAGCACGGCGGGGTTGCAGATGTCGCCTGCATGAAGGATGTGCTCGCAGCCTCGCAGCGCGTGAAGCGCTTCGGGGCGCACGAGGTTGTGGGTATCGGAGATTACGCCGATGCGTATCGCATTTGATGACATGGGCTTCGCTCTCAGGACTTCATGCCCGAAGCGTAGCACCGTTCATGCTGGCAGGAGCCGCTCTTACGGCTCTTCGGTCATCAGCACTTTTTCCACACGGCGATCGGGCACGAGCCAGACGACAGCGACGATCGCGTACAGGGCGGCAGCGATCCAGGGTTCCCAGAAGGACGCGGCAATCGCGATGAGGTAGAGGACCACAGAGAGCTTGCCTTTGAAGTCCGCCCCGATCGCACGCTCGAGCATGGAGTTGGCGCCGTGCAAGCCGATCAGCGTGCGCGTGAGGATATACCATGCGACTGCCGTCATGAAGAGATCGAAGCCGTAGAGTGCGGTCGGCCAGGACGCAAGGTGGTTTTCACCCATCCAGTTGGTAGTGAATGGAAACAGCGACAACCAGAACAACACGTGCAGGTTTGCCCACAGCACGCTGCCGTTGACGCGTTTTGCCGCATGCATCAGGTGATGATGATTGTTCCAATAGATCCCGACGTAGACGAAGCTCAGGACATAAGCGCAGAAAACAGGGATCAACGTGCCCAGCGCGGCAAGGTCGGCGCCGTGCGGCACCTTGAGTTCCAGCACCATGATCGTGATGATGATGGCGATCACGCCGTCGCTGAACGCTTCGATCCGGTTCGTACCCATCTTCGCCCTCTCCCGTTACACGACTTGAACCGACCTGGACACGCAGCATGGCTGCATGGCGCCGCAACTGCGCGCTGCAAATTATGCGTGAGCGGCACAGTGTTGTCGATTTGGTGTGAACGAGGGAAAGGTGGGAGTATTTATCCAGGCATCGATGTATGAAGCCACTGGAGCAACTGCAAGCCGGCACCGGCCGCGATGATCGACAAGCCGATCCCGAGCCGCGTGCGCTCCCGCCATGCGCCGATAGAAACGTTTTTCATGATCGTCTCCTGAAATCTTTTGAGCTATCCAATGACCGAAGAGGCGCCGGGTTCCGCATGACCCCACATGCGAGAACCGGCGCCGCCCGCTTCATCCACCCCAAATTCTTTAACGCTCAGACGAACGCGCTGCTCATGTGCAGCGTGCCGTTGACACCGGCCGGGAAGAACCCGCCCTGCGTCACTGCACCCTTGTTCAGGTACACGATATTCAGGACATCGTCATAACTGCGGCTGAATGCAAGACCGTTGGCATCGAGCGGCACGATGTTCGAGCTTCCCGCCGTTGCGCCGGTGATGCCCTGGTCTACATCTGTCGAGCTATCGAGCGAATCGCGGGCGTCGGAGATCTGTTGCACGGTCGTATAGATAGAAGGCGTCGTCATGCCGCGCGAGAACAGCACCGTGCGAACCAGACCTGCGTGGTAAGCCTCGGCCGCGAGAATGCCGGCTGCCGCTTCCAGGTACGTCTTGTTCGTGATCAGCGGCGACGCGCCTTTATACGCCGTTACGCCGACATCTTCGAAGATGAACGCGCCGATCAGGAAGTTCGTCGGGCTCGAGTACGGATTGAAGACCTGGCCCGGGCCGATCACGCCGGCTGCTTGCGCCGCGATTGAGAATGCCCCCGTCGCGCTCGTGCCGCCTACGTCAAA
>NZ_JBSIPA010000374.1:0-6658 GCF_053574605.1 Caballeronia sp. M23-90
TTTTACGCGCAATCGGCAGCATCAACCCTTGGCAATAGCCCACCAACCCGGCACGACGATCAATATGTCCAATTGTGTCGCATAGGTGCTCCAGGTACTCGTCGAACGATGTCTCCCAGTCCATCGCCTCCTCTTGTAAAGGATGAAGAAGCTCCTATAATGCCATGAATCTTATGACACAGTAGTATTAGTCGGCCCTGCAAAATTCAGTTTGCTTGATGCACGACGCCGATGGGACTTTTTGTCTGACCGGGCAGGCTAGGCGGCCGGAAGCATTCCCGGTGCGCAAGCTGCGGACGCGACGGGACATTGACGATCGGATGCAGCCAGGCGAGGATAAAAAAGATGGGCCGCAGACCCAGGCGAACAATCGCACGCAACACCCAGCGCAGGTTGTAGCCCGGGCCGTGACGCACAGCACGGCATGCAGCGCATCGCCGGTTTGCCCTTTGAGCCAGCAACGACGCGTACCGTGGTCGTGCTTCACATGGCCGATGATCGGTTCAATCGCCTGTCGCCGCTTGAGCCAGCGGCGCTGCGTGCTGGTCAGCGTATGGTATTTTCCTCGATGAATCAGGTGTACTGATGATATCTCGGCATCGACACCGCGAAACCCGAGATCGACCAATACGGTCTTGGGCTGCGGTGTACCGGGCAGGTCCTGCAACAGAATGGAGCTCTGTTCGATTTGCTCGGCAAGCGTATGGCCGTCATAGGGGTTGCCGGGGAATGCCCGGGCACCGACGATCAACCCTTGTTTCTCCGTGATCGCGAGGCTCACCTTGACGCCGAACTCGTAGGGCTGGCGCGCCTTTCCTTTCCCGATGCCTTCAACTTCAGGCGCATGCAGTGCGTAGAGTTTGTTCTTGTCCTTTGGACGTTGGCGGCAAATGCGCCAGGCCCGCTCAAGCCAGACGCGCAGTTGTGCCTGCCGTTCGTCCGAAGCCCCGCACAGCTTGCGTTCGATATCGCGCAGCAACCGTCCCAAGACTGTGCGCTGACGTTTGAGTACACGACGCAGGCGCTTGAACTGCTTCGCATGGGCATAGCCGCCTGCGCGGCGCCGCAGCCGCTTGCCTTCGCGCTCGTAAGTTTGTTCAGCCCCAAGCCTGCGCGTTGCGCCAACTGAACGAGTCTGGCCCGTGACACACCAAGCAGACGGCTGTCAGTCGGATACGCAATCGCCTTCTCTTGCACTGTGGCGTCGACTATCACGCGCTCGAATTCGACCGGGGTCACCGCCTTCATCTGCACCGCAGCTGCGATCGTCGCCGCAAGCAGCTCCTCGACACCGGCTTTGCCCAGCGCCAGTCGAAAGCGCACCAAATTGGTCGGGTCACACGGCAGGCGCGGCTGAAAATACTCCTCGCCGCAAAAGAACTGGAAATACACGTCCTGCGCCCAGCGCTCGCACACCGTTTCGTCACTTTCGTTATAGGCGTGCTTCAGGTACAGCAGACCCACAATCAGCCGCATAGGCAGGCGCGGACGTCCAGCCGCACTGACGCCACCAGCAAGTTCCAGCGAGTTCGAGCCAAACAGGTCAACCGCTTCGCTCACGCGCCCATCGCGTGAGCGTCGCTCGAACAGGGAAGCAAACGTCGTTTCGATTGAAGTCCACGACATCTTCGTTGCCAACACGGCAAGCGGGTGACGCAGATCAATCATCGCGTCCAAACGGCTACGAAAGAAATCAGGCGTGCTCATGGGCGACCACTCCGAAACTCCCAGAATCTTTATCAGATCGATATTCGTTCTGGGAGTTCTCTTATCCGCCAACTAACTGCATCGCCAAGCCGCGGGGCCTTACGAACTTCTGCAAGGCCGACTACTTAGGGTCGACGCTCCCCACCCGCGACCGTCTTTAGTCCACAGCGGTCAATCGCCGTTCTACAAAGCGTTCTGTCACTTTCGCCGAATGAGCTTGGCGCCGACGCTGGACAATGCATGAGGACCCTTTTGCCTTGCTAGACGTTGAAAAACGTGCGATACGCCTTCCGGAGGAAAGCCCACGGCCACATCATGCATCCTTGTACGTTCACCGCAGGGACGTGAACGCCGCGCATCTTAGTCGGCAATCAAGAATTCGCGGCCCGCGAGAGGGCAACCGGCCTGTTGGAAAACACCGCCATCAGAGAGGCTACCCAGATCGGTTACCGCGAAGCCAAAGTTTTCGATGAGGACCCTGACCCGTTTATTTGCATCTGGATAATTTCCCGAAATAAAGACCGTGCGACGTGCTTGCCCTACCCGCGGACCCTTGTTGTAATCCGACATCCGAATCGAATTGAACGCTTTTACGACGCGCGCGCCGGGCGCAAACCCAGCCACAATGTCGCTCGCGCCAACGCCGCCAAGGTCGGCGAGCAAGGCGGTTGGCGAAACTTGAATGAAATGGTTTGTAGCGTCCACCAGAATCCGACCATGCCACATGGGCAGTCCGCTCAACGACGCCTCTACCTGCCGCCATGGCACGGCCAATATCACCACTTCTTGTGCTGCCGCCTCGTCTAGCGATACGGACGACGCCCTTTCACCAAGCCCGGAGGCAAGTGCCTTCAAAACTTCCGGTACACGGCGGCTGCTCAGCATCACGTCATGGCCCGCAAGAAGTGCTGAGCGCGCTATCGACTGAGCTACCACTCCAGCTCCAATGAATCCGATTTTCATTTCAACCTCCTACCTCATGGACTTTGGCGAATTGGAAGTCCTGCGTCCGCTCGGAATGCTATCGAGCGCAACTCTGACGCCGCGCCGCCGTCAAACCTGTACCGTGCCACCGTCGGCAAAAAGCTCCGTCCCGTTCACGTAGCTGGAATCGCTCGAGGCAAGGAACAGTGCCACAGTCGCAATTTCCTCTGGCCGCCCAATCGTTCCGCGCGGAATCGGCGCAACAAGCAAGTCCATCGACTCTTTCGACATGCCCGCCAACGAGCCCGTCTCGACGGGACCTGGGCTGAGCAGATTGACCCGAATGTTTCGGTCCTTAAGTTCGTTTGCCCAAGTACGCGCGAACGAGCGAAGCGCCGCCTTGCTTGCGTTGTAGACGCTCCGCCCCGCACGCCCTTTGACCCCTGCAATCGACCCCTTCAGAATGATGGATGCGCCATCCCGAAGAAAGGGCAGTGCCCCCTGGACCGTAAACAGTGTGCCGCGCATGTTGACGCCAATCACCGCGTCAAACTGCTCTTCGCTTACTGTGCCGAGCAAACCGTTTGTCGCGGCGCCCGCATTCGCATACAGAATATCGATGCGGCCCTTCTCGGCCGCCACGACTTCGTACAAACGCTTGAGGTCGGCTGAACTGGCGACGTCACCCTGTACGCCCATGACATTAGAACCGATTAGCTGCACGGCTTCTTCGAGTTTGGCCTGACGCCGTCCAGTAATAAACACGAACGCGCCCTCGGATACGAACAGGCGTGCGGCCGCCAGGCCCATCCCAGACGTTGCGCCCGTTATGACCGCAACCTTCCCTTCTAATCTGTTCACGATGACTTCCTTCGAATGTTGCGGTGCGCTCGGGCGCTCTAATTGGCTATCCAAGCTGAACCGTGTCGCGCCGCGTTATACCGCGACCAGTCCGCCGTCCGACACCAAGTCAATACCGGTCGAGAAGCTACTTTCGTCCGAGGCCAGAAACAGCGCGGCAGCGGCGATCTCATCCGCGCGCCCGACCCGCCCGAGGGGGGTCATCTGCGAGAACATTGCTTTGATTTCGTCAGCGCCTTCGGCCGTATCAGCTTGGCTATCGAGCGCAGGGGTCTGTGTGGCGCCCGGGCTCAGGCTGTTCACGCGGATGCCGCGGTCCTTGAGCTCGTTTGCCCAGGTTCGTGCGAACGAACGCATCGCAGCCTTCGTCGCCGAGTACGCGCCGATGCCCGGAAATCCTTTTGTGCCCATGATTGAGGAAAGCAGCACGATGGACCCGCCGCGGGTCATCAATGGCAATGCTTTTTGGACGGTGAAGAACGGGCCTCGCGCATTGATGCCGAATATCTTGTCGAAATGCTCAGGCGTTGCCTTGTCAATCGTGAACGACTCTACGATTCCGGCATTCGCTACGACGATGTCCAACACACCTTTCTCTGATTTGATATGTGCGAACAATTTATCAAGGTCGCCCAGGTCCGTTACATCACTTTGTACAGCGGACACGTTCGAACCAATTTCGGCAGCTGCTTTTTCCAGTTCGAGTTGTCGACGCCCGGTAATGAACACGTGCGCGCCTTCCGCAGCGAAGCGCTTCGCGATGGCGAAACCGATACCGCTGCTGCCGCCAGTGACGAGGGCTACTTTGCCGTTGAATTTAGACATTTAGTAATCCAATATATGCGGCGTTTTATTGCCATTGTTCCGACCCAACAAATGAGCACCTCGAACTTGAGAGCCCTTTCGCCCGGTAACGGTGGATGCTCCGAAACCTATGGACCGAGTATCGGCTTGCGTGCGAGCCGACACTAGGTAGGCCGTGGGCATATCTTTTATTCATAAATGAGATGACTGAACGGTGACAGCAAGCCCGGATATCCGGCTAAGCTTGGGTCTCGATGTGGCCACTATTTGGATAGGGTCCAATCAAAGTTCCGTTTTCCCAAATTCTCTCGAATTACATCGAAATTACATTTACGGGCGACCGGGGATTTGCGCTGAATAAACCGCTTTCAATAAACAAATTTGCCTGTTAGGGTGTCTCGTCGGTACCAGCAATTCCGGGACGACGTCCCACCCGAATTTGCACATAAAGGTGCAGCGGGCACAGGTATGCGACTGTTCGAGTCAACTGAAGCGACAGGATTGTCCCTCTCGCGCAGATAAGGAAATTGGCCGTAGACACGCAGGGATTTTGCAGGTTGAAATCCGCGTGACTCACTCCTCTTTCATCCGGCATCAGTACTGTTGGTACATGATGCTGTTCAATCTTGGAACTACCCTCTCAGGCGCACAGGCAGCAGTCGCTTTGTTGCTCGTCCAAAGCCGCCTTTTGTACAGATGCTGAAGTGCTTTCGTCCGTCGACGTCCGCCGTGCCGGCCCTCGCCTGTCGCTCCTTTACCTACGTGTCGCTCGTGGCTTCTAAAAGCCGCGAGGGTTCACATCGCCTATTCAACGGACATCGTCATGAAAAAGCTAACCACCGCTTTTGGTGCGCCAGTCGTCGACAACCAAAATACACAAACTGCTGGACCACGGGGGCCCGCGCTCCTACAAGATGTGTGGTTGCTCGAAAAATTGGCGCATTTTGACCGGGAGGTCATCCCGGAACGTCGCATGCATGCCAAGGGAGCCGGCGCGTACGGTACGTTCACCGTGACCCACGACATCACGCGATTCACGCGAGCCAAAATCTTTGCCTCCGTTGGCAAAAGGACCGAGATGTTTGCTCGGTTCTCGACCGTTGCAGGCGAGCGTGGCGCAGCTGACGCCGAACGCGATATCCGCGGCTTCGCCCTAAAATTTTACACAGACGAAGGAAACTGGGATTTAGTTGGGAACAACACGCCCGTATTTTTCATGCGTGACCCGCTCAAATTTCCAGACCTGAACCACGCTATCAAACGTGACCCACGCACTGGGCTTCGCAGCGCGGACAGTAACTGGGACTTCTGGACTCAGTTGCCCGAAGCCTTGCACCAGGTGACCGTCGTAATGAGTGACCGTGGACTGCCCCGCAGCTTCCGGCACATGCACGGTTTTGGAAGTCACACATTCAGCTTCCTCAATGCGCAAGACGAACGGTTCTGGGTGAAGTTCCATTTCAGAACTCAGCAAGGTATCCAGAACCTCACTGACGCTGAAGCGACCACGCTAGTCGGCATGGACCGCGAAAGCTCCCACCGCGACCTGTATGAAAGTATTGAGAAAGGTGAGTTTCCGCGGTGGACATTCTTCATCCAAATCATGCCAGAGAAGGACGCTGCGACCTATCACACCAATCCCTTCGACCTTACCAAAGTCTGGTCGAAAAAGGATTACCCCTTAATTGAAGTGGGTCAATTCGAGCTAAACCGGAACCCCGACAATTACTTCGCTGAGGTCGAGCAAGCGGCCTTTAATCCGGCCAACGTGGTTCCAGGCATTAGCTTTTCCCCTGACAAGATGCTTCAGGGTCGACTCTTTTCATACGGCGACGCTCAACGCTATCGCTTGTCCGTCAACTTCAGCCACATCCCGGTGAACTCTGCGCGGTCCGAGGTCCACAGCTATCACAGGGACGGAACCATGCGCGTGGATGGAAACGCGGGCGGCGCCACCTCTTATGAACCGAATACGCGGGAAGAATGGGTCGAGCAACCAGATTTTCGCGAGCCGCCGCTGGCCCTGGAAGGCGCCGCGGACCACTGGAATCACCGTGTCGATGACGATTACTACTCGCAGCCCGGAGCACTTTTCCGCCTCATGTCCCCCGAAGCCCAACAAGCGCTGTTCTTCAACACCGCTCGAGCCATTTCCGGCGCCAGGCGCTCAGTCATAGACCTTCATATAGAACACTGTACGAAGGCGGACCGAGCTTACGGGATGGGTGTCGCGGCCCCCCTGCGTCACAATAGATGTCGCCTCTGAATTTTCCCAATCCGAAGAACTCAGAGGTGCAGGTTGAATGCCAAACAGACGTATTCTGTCGAATTCAGGGAGCAGGCGCTGGCAAAGGTCTTGCAA
>NZ_JBSIPA010000375.1:0-6587 GCF_053574605.1 Caballeronia sp. M23-90
TCCACAGCACGGCGACCTCGCGCCCAAGCGACAGCCGTGCTGGTCACGCACGACCAGTCCGAAGCCTTGTCGCTTGGGCGCGAGGTCGCCGTGCTGTGGCGCGGGCGGCTGGTGCAGACGGATACGCCGGAGGCGGTGTACCGGCGGCCGGTATCGCGGGAACTGGCGAGTTTTGTCGGCGATGCGGTGATCGTGCCGGGATCGATTGTTTCCGGCGATCCGATGCACGTGCGCTGCGAATTCGGTACGTTGCCCATCACGCGTGCGGTTGCAGCAAGCGATGTCGACGTAATGATCCGCCCCGAACAAATCCGCATTACGGATCACGGCGATGTGCACGCGACCGTCGAAAAAGTCGTCTTTTATGGCCACGATGCCAGCGTCATGCTGCGCTCGGACGGCGGTTCACACGGCATGCAGATCCGCGTGGCGGGGTATTCGTATCCGCGTGTGGGCGAGCGGGTGGGGTTGTCCGTGGAAGGCGATGTGATGGCTTATCCGCGCACCTGATGACGCGCGTCAAAACATCGAATTGGTGCCAGCTTGACAAAGTGCATATGCACAAACTACTCTGTGCGTATGACTTCCCCTGAATTGTCCTATCTCGACTGCAATTGTTTCGCCATCCGCCAGGCGGCGCGCTTCGTCTCGCAGCTTTACGAGCGCCACGTCGGGCAGGCAGGCGTGACGGCCGCGCAGTACACGCTCCTCGCCGCCATTCACCGGCGGCCAGGGACGACCATGGCCGAACTCGCTGATGCAATGGTGATGGAGCGCACCACGCTGGTTCGCGCGCTGAAGCCTTTGCAACGCGATGGTCTGGTCACGGCCGACCAGCAAGACGCCGGCACGCGCGCCGTGGCGCTGAATCTCACCGAAGGCGGTAAAAAAACGCTTGGCGAAGCCGCTTTGCGCTGGCACGAGGCGCAAAAGGAATTCGAAGAGAAATTCGGCCGGGACCGCGCGAGGGAGTTGAGGAAGTCATTGCTGGAACTGACATCGATGGAATGAAACGAAGGCCCGGCATAACGCCGGGCGTTTTTTTAATGCATTTAGTGCATATACACTTTATGGAGCTGACATGGAAATCAAAGGCAAGGTAGTTCTGGTTACAGGCGCGAATCGCGGCTTGGGCGAGCAGTTCGCAAAGGCACTGTTGGCAGCAGGTGCGTCCAAGGTCTATGCAACGGCGCGCGATAAATCCGCCATCAAGATTCCCGGCGTGGAAGCCGTCCAGCTCGACGTGACGAACGCGCAAAGCATCGCCGCCGCGGCCGACCGGCTGACCGACGTGCAGATCGTCATCAACAATGCGGGCGCGATCATCGGCGGCTCGCTGCTGGACGCGGGTTCCATCGATGCCGCCCGCTCATTGTTCGAAACCAATGTGATCGGCCCGCTCGCCGTCACGCAGGCGTTCGCGCCAGCCTTGAAGCGCAACGGCGGCGGCGCGGTGGTCAATATCCTGTCGGTGCTGAGCTGGCTGACTATCGATGGAACGGGTGCCTATAGCGCGTCCAAATCGGCCGTATGGGCGATCACGAACGGCCTGCGGACCGAACTGCGCGGCCAGGGCACGCTGGTGGTCGGCGTGCACCCGGCTTTTATCGATACCGACATGACCGCCGGCATCAATGCACCCAAAACCACGCCGCAAGAAGTCGTGCGCCAAGTGCTGGAAGGCATCGAGCAGGGCAAGGAGGAGATTCTCGTCGATGACGTCGGCCGCAACGTGAAGGGATCGCTGTCTTCCGCAACGCCTGCCTACCTGACGCCCGCCCACTAAAACGGGAGAACCACCATGGGTACGCAAAGCCAGTCACGCGAGATTGTGTTGTGCGCGCCGGTCAGAACGGCGATCGGCGCGTTCAACGGCACGCTGAAAGGCACGAGCGCGGCCGACCTCGGCGCAGCCGTGATCCGGGAGACGCTGCAGCGTTCGGGCGTCGCGCCGGAGAAGGTCGATTCAGTCACGTTCGGCAACGTGATCCAGGCGGGAAATCGCATGAATCCCGCGCGACAGGCGGCGATGAATGGTGGTTTGCCGGTTTCCGTTCCCGCGCTGACCGTGAACCGTGTATGCGGATCGGGCGCGCAGGCGGTGGTATCGGCGGCGAACGAAATCAGCGCGGGATTCGTGCAGCTCGCGGTGGCAGGCGGCATGGAGAACATGGACCGCGCGCCGTACTTGCTCGATAACGGTCGGTTCGGGTATCGCATGGGCAACGCGGAAATCCACGACAGCATGCTGCGCGACGGTCTGGACGACGCCTTTTCGGGCAAGCATTCCGGCTGGCACACGGAAGACCTCGTGACGCAGATGGACATCACGCGCGAGGCGCAGGACCGCTTTGCCGAGCGTTCGCAGCAGCGGTTCACATCGGCTGAAGCGAAGGGGTTTTTCAAAGCGGAGATCGTCGGGCTGGACGTGAAGGCGGGCAAGCAAACTGTCTTCTTCGATACCGACGAACAACCGCGCCCCGACACCACCCTAGCGACACTTTCGAAGCTCCGCCCCGCATTTCGTCCGGACGGCACGATCACAGCGGGTAACGCGCCAGGCCTTAACAGCGGCGCGGCGGCCATGCTTGTTGCGGACCGTGCGTTTGCGGATCGCAATGGGATTGCGGCATCGGTGCGGCTCGTGGCTTATGGCATCGCGGCAGTCGAACCCGGCATGTTCGGACTCGGACCGGTGCCGGCCGTGCAGCAGGCACTGGATCGCGCGGGCTGGAAGCTGGGCGACCTCGAGCGCATCGAGATCAACGAGGCGTTCGCTGCCGTGCCCATTGCGGTTGCGCGCACGCTCGGTCTGCCCGATGACATCGTGAATCCGGAAGGCGGCGCGATCGCCCATGGACACGCGATCGGCGCGACGGGCGCGGTGCTGGTCACGCGCCTCGTCCACGCGATGAAACGCGACGGCCTCAGGCGCGCAATGGTGACCTTGTGTATTGGCGGCGGGCAGGGCATTGCACTGGCGCTTGAAAGCCTTTGATCTAGGCGCGTGCCGGCGCTGGATTGAACTCGCGGATGATATCGATAAATGCGCGCAATCCAGCCGGCACATGCCGATGCCCCGGGTAATACAAACACAACCTCGGACCCGGCGGCGACCAGTCTTCGAGCACGCGTACAAGGCGGCCCGAAGCGATGTCTTTCCCCACCGCCCATTCGCTCAGCCACGCGAGGCCGGCGCCGTTCAGCGCGGCGTCGAGCATCAGGTGATGGTTATCTAGCGTGAGAGCGCCTTTGACATCGATCTGGATACGCTCGCCGCGCTTCTCGAAATCCCATTTGTACACGCCGCCGCTTGAATAACGCGCGCGGATGCATTCGTGCGCGAGCAGGTCGTCGGGCACTTTGGGGCGGCGTTTCTTCGTCCTCGTGAAGTATTCGGGCGATGCCACCACGGCAAAGCGCACCGGCCGGCTGCACGGCACCGCGATCATGTCCTGGGGCACCATGTCGAGCACACGGACACCGGCATCGAAACCTTCCGCGACGATATCGACCAGCCGTCCCTCGGTCACGATATCCAGCTTCATATCCGGATACCGAGCGAGAAACGCGTAGGCGACGGGCTGCATCAGCTCCAGCGCCGCACCTTCCGATGCATTGATGCGCAGCGTTCCCGCCGGCGTTTCGCGATGCAGGTTTGCGTCTTCCATGGCCGCCGAGATTTCGCGCAGCGCCGGGGTGACGCGCGCGAGAAACTGCTCGCCCGCCTCGGTGAGCGAGACGCTGCGCGTGGTCCGATGAAACAGCCGCACGCCCATGCGCTGCTCCAGCGCCGCGACCGCATGGCTCAACGCCGATGGCGACATGCCAAGTTCCGCCGCCGCGCCACGAAAACTTCGATGCGCGGCGACCGCCGTCACTGCGCTCAACTCGGTCAGGCCGGTTCGGCTCATTTAGAACTCATTGTGCTGTTTGCTGCATCAACCCGTGCAGCGCTGTGCGTATTGTCTCACTGATTATCGGACCTTATTGTGATCGCATCTTTTCATCCACTGAAGGAATTCGCGATCATGAGCAAGACTGTTTTGATTACCGGGGCATCGTCGGGCATTGGCCGGGCGAGTGTGGGCTTGTTTGCCGCAAAGGGCTGGAACGTCATCGCGACGATGCGCCGGCCCGACGCGGCGCTTGCCGCCGATAACGTCCTCGTCACGCGCCTCGATGTCCAAGATACCGGCAGCATTCACACTGCAGTCGATGCGGGCATCGCGCGGTTCGGGGGTATCGACGCGCTCGTCAACAACGCGGGATACGGGCAGTACGGTTTGTTCGAAGCGCTGTCGCGCGAAGACATCCAGACGCAGTTCGACGTCAACGTGTTCGGCGTCATGGACGTCACACGCGCGGTGCTGCCGCATTTCCGGGCGCGCAAAAGCGGAGTGATCGTAAACGTCAGTTCGGGTGCGGGCATTTTCACCTTGCCCATGATCTCGCTCTATTGCGCCAGCAAATTCGCGCTGGAAGGATTTTCGGAGGCGTTGTCGTATGAACTTGGGTCGCAGGGAATCGGCGTGAAGCTCGTGATCCCGCACGGCGGTGTGACCAGCACGAACTTCAACGCTCGCTCGCTGGAAAGCCATGTGCAGGAAGAAAAGCCTGGCAGTTACGACGGTTTTGTCGAACGCACGGCGGCGGCTTTTGGCGCGCTGGCCGCGGCGAGCACCATTCGCGCGGACGATGTCGCGGCGCTCATCCACGAGGCCGCAACCGATGGCACGGACCGGCTGCGTTATCTCATCGGCGATGATTCGCGTGGTTTTGTAAAAGCGCGCCGCACCCTGCCGGATCAGGATTACATTGACTTCATGCGAGCGAAGTTTCCCTCGGTTTAAGGGTTTTCACGCAACGGACCACGAGTCGACGCGCGAAGAAAAGCGGTCCAGCACGCGAAACAGGCCAGAAATGCGAAGACTTGGCGGATTTCGGCGATAGTCTTTCGCACGGGCCTAATGCACCGACAGTATGGTGAAAGCTCGTTTGACCGCGCCCGACCGGCTGTCCGGCTGGCGCGGTCTGGCCGGGTAAGGCCGATCCTGTTTCCGGAGTGCATGAGCTATGAGAGTTTCCCTGTTTGCCGGCGTTGCCATGTTGTGCGTGGGCGCAAGCGCGTTCGCCCAGCAGCCGCCCGCGTTTCCGATGCGCAGTCAAAATTCGGCGCAAGTGAGTATCGATAACGCCATGTGCTATGGCTACGCCAACCAGCACACGGGCGTGAACATGGCGAAGGTGTCACAAGTGCCGATCAAACCGCAGGCGACCAAGCCTGGCGCCGTGAAGCAGGTCGCGGTGGCGGCGCCGTTGCCATCGGCGATGGCTTCCGGGGCTTCCGCGGTTTACCCGGCATCCGCTACGGGCAAGGCGTCGGCTTCGGCTTCAGCTTCAGCGCCGGTGATGGCGTCCGGATCGGCATCGGCATCGGCCGCCAGACCGGGCGTCGCCTCCGATGCACGCGCCGTCGCGAACGCAAGTTCTTCATCCACCGATGCCCCCATGCCCGCGCTGCCTCCGCCCGAGCCGCCCATGGTCCAGTATTGGCGCGCATATAGCGAATGCATGACCGAGCGCGGTTACATGGTCAAGTGACCGCTCAACGTCTTTAACTGCTTGTTCATTGCGCCCGGTTCCGGGCGCAATTCATTTCTGCTCCCGCCCTGCACGACACATCGCCGAATCAGGCGTAACGCTATATTTAATAAAATATAACGTGGCGATTGATAATTTCGATCGTTGCAATGTAACCGTCCGCGCCTTGACGACGAATTAACTAACAGAAGCATCTGAACGCGGGCTGTTTTCAAGTCAAATACATTTCCACGCGGTCAGGGATTAAACGCGCTTCAGATGTGTTTGCGTATTTATCCGCATGTCAAACGTTGTATTTGCTCAAGCAGCGAGTCTTGTCAAGGAGCACACCATGACCACCAGACGCCGTTTTTTATTCGCGAGCAGCACGTTGGCGGCAGCCGCTTTCGCCGCGTTCAGGCAACGCGATGTCCCGGGCGTGAGTCCGGCTTTGGCGGCCGACGCGAACGAGACGTTCGAGGTCGTTCATACCGATGATCAGTGGCGCAGCACGCTGACATCGGCGCAATACAACGTGTTGCGGCACGAAGGCACGGAGCGGCCCTATAGCAGTCCGCTCAACGCGGAGCATCGCAATGGCGTGTTCTCGTGCGCGGGATGCCAGCTCGATGCGTTTTCGTCGCGCACGAAATTCGAAAGCCACACCGGTTGGCCGAGCTTCTGGGCGCCGCTCGATCATGCGGTCGCCACGCACGAGGACCTGTCGTTCGGGGTGTCGCGCACTGAAGTTCATTGCCGGCGATGCGGCAGCCATCTCGGTCATGTCTTCGATGACGGCCCCAAACCCACCGGCCTTCGATACTGCATGAACGGCCTGGCGATGAACTTCAAACCGAGTGCCGCCTGAGCGCCGCATGGATGATACGAAGGCCGACCAGTCAGCGCCGGTTCAACGCCTCAAACTCAAGTTTCTGAAGATCAAGCTCATCTCGGCTTTGGATGCGTGACGAAAATAACCGGGAGTACCAACAACGGCCATGCGT
>NZ_JBSIPA010000376.1:0-6580 GCF_053574605.1 Caballeronia sp. M23-90
TGGGCCGGACAAGCGGCCATCGCGCGCGACGACGACCGAGTCGCCGCCAAGTTTGCGGATCTCACTGCCGAACGCGCGGCCGATGTTGCGTGCAACGCCGGCATCGACTGTCTTGCCCACGATCCCGCGAATGTCATAAGCCTTGAAAATGGACTGGGTAACTGATGCTTGCGGTGACTGGCTCATGGAATGGCTACCTGACTAATAATTGAAATGGTTCCGGGGCATCCCGAAGCGTCCCGGGTCACGAAGACCCTGTGATGCAGACCTGCTTGAAACTTGCGTGTTTCTACTCTTTGCCGGCCCAGAAACGATACCCGGACGGAGCGCGAAAAATAACGAAAGAAATGGGCCCGGGCGGTTCAACCTGCGCCCTGGCCGCCTGTCCGTTCGCGGTCGAGTTCGTCAAACGCGCTTATATATCACGAGCGGGCGGTATCGGACCACGCGTTTGCGCACACTGTTCGCACCTATAATCGCAATCTTTCGAAACCCGGGCCGCCCGGACACGTTCCGCGTCTGCAAGGTCATGCGAACCTGCGCAAATATTCTAATCCAATGCTCCGACGCTTTTTCATAACGAACAACAAAGGCGACGGCAATCGCCTCGCTGATTGGCCGGACAGCGTGCCCGAAGGTCTGCACCATCGGATGATGTCAGCAATTCGCATGCCCGTTCCTGACAATTTCATCACGCCAGCGGCGAGCGCCAGCCACGCATGCTGAAACGGATATCGAACCCGGACGTCGCCCGCGCGCTCGCGAACATCGTCTGGCTTGGGCTTGAACGGCTTACGCAGATTGCCGTGGCGATCGGCATCAGCGGGTTGCTTGCGCGCTTTTTTGGCCCCGATGTATTCGGCAAATGGCAATACGCGAACACGCTACTGCTCGTGATCGCGCCGATCACGTGGGTCTGCGGCGCGGAAATCCTCGTGCCGACTATCGTGCATCGCGATCCGAAGCAGATCGGCACCGTGCTCGGCAGTGCGTTTGTGCTGCGCATCGGCATCTCGGCGGCGGCGCTCGTCTTGACGTGGATCGGCATTGCGGCAGGGTTCACCGATCCGCTCGTCGGCGCGATGCTCGCCGGCCTCGCCGTGACCATGCTGTTTCGCGAACCGTTCGTGGGCGTGATCAACGCGTGGCTGCAAAGCATGACGTACAGCAAGCCGCAATTGCTGACCAGCATGGTCACGGCCATCCTGAAGGCTGGCCTCGTGTTCCTGCTGGTGCGCGCGGCCGCAAGTCCGGCGCGTTTCGGCTGGCTCTGGGCGCTGGAATCGGCGGCTATCGGCGGCGTATTGCTGCTGTATTACATACGCCGCAATGGCGGCACGCTGGGCTGGCATCTCGACCGGTCGCTCTTCAAGCATTTCGCGAGCGCCGGCACGGTGTTCTGGCTCGGGCTGATCTGCATGTCGGTGTTCATGAAACTCGACCGGCTGATGCTGGAACGCCATATCTCCTTCGCCAATCTCGGTGTGTACTCCGCCGCGCAGCAACTGAACGAAAACTGGATCGCGCTCGCGCTGATGCTCGCACAGACCATCGCGCCGGCGTTCGTCTACAAGGTGAGCGATGCCTTGCAATTGAAGCGCAATATCATTCGACTTTTCGCAATGACCGCCGTGCTGATGATCTGCGGCGCAATCATCCTCGATCTGCTTGCAGCGTTTATCATTTCGCATGTGTTCGGGCCGGCGTACACGGCTTCCATCGATATCTTCCGTTGGGCCGTCTGGCTCTCGCTGCCAGCGGGTATAGAAGCGATTGGTAATCTGGTCGTGCTCAAATACCAGGCGAAGTTCGTATTGCTCGCGAAGTGGCTGCTGGCGCTGGTGGTTGCGGCAATCGTCAACCTGATCGCGATTCCGCGCATGGGCAGCTACGGCGCGCTGGTCGGACTCGCCGCGGGATATCTTGCGGCGGCACTGGTGAATCTTTACTACATCCGCTTCCGGTTGCAGACATGAGCACGCCTTTTCTCGACGATGTGGCCGTGCTGCTACCGGCATTCAATGCGCAGCATGATGTGGAGCGTACGCTTGCATCGTTTTGCGAACGTGCGCCGGTGCGGGTGCTGATCGTCGATGACGGCAGCCTGCCGCCCATCGTTGCGCCGGCGGTGGCGAACATGACGGTTGAAGTACTGCGCATGCCGGACAATGGCGGTATCGAGCGGGCATTGCAGGCGGGCATCGATGCGCTGGCCGCACGCGGCATCAGATACGCGGCGCGTATAGATGCGGGCGATCTCGCGACGCCATACAGGCTCGAAAAGCAGCGCGAACATATGGAAACGCATCCGCAAACGGCCGTACTAGGCATGTGGACGCACGTGGTCGACATGGAAGGCGCGCCGCTCTTCGACTTGCAGCCGCCGACCGGACCCGCCGATATCCGGCGTGTCATGCTGATGCGTTCGTGCTTCACGCATCCGTCGCTGATGCTGCGCGTGGACGCCGTGATCGGCGCAGGCAATTACCGCGCACAATACCGGGCGGCCGAGGACCTCGATCTGATCCTGCGTCTTCTGCAACATCACGATGGCGCAAATCTCCCCGAATTCGGCGTGTATTACGAACTCAATGAACACGGCATCAGCGCGACCCGACGCCGGACACAAGTGTGGTCCACGCTGCGGCTCCAGATGAAGTATTTGCGTGCGACAAACCTGCCGGACTGGATCGGCGTGGCGAAGAACGTGGCGCACCTGGTGTTGCCCTATCGCGCGTTGCGTTCCCTGAAAACACGCCTGCTCGGTGCTTGAAACAACGCCCTTTTTTAAATGGAAAGAATGAACGCAGAGACCTCCCGCCTTCGCATTGCCCTCGTCTGCAACACCGCCTGGGCGATCTATACCTACCGGCGCGGTTTGCTGCGAATGTTGATCGAACAGGGCGCCGAAGTGTCGATCATCGCGCCGCGCGACCGCACGTTCCCGCTGATGGAAGCAATGGGCTGCCGGTGTGTCGACCTGCCCATGGCGTCGAAGGGAACGAATCCACGCGATGACCTCAGGACGCTCGCCGCGCTGTATCGCGAATACCGCGCAGCGCGTCCGCAGATCGTCTTCCATTACACGATCAAGCCGAATATCTATGGGACGATCGCCGCGAAGCTCGCGGGCATTCCATCGATAGCCGTGACCACCGGCCTCGGCTACGTGTTCATCCAGCAAAGCGGAACGGCGAACATCGCGAAGAAACTCTACAGGTTCGCGTTCCGCTTTCCGCGCGAAGTCTGGTTCCTGAACAAGGACGATCGTCAGGCTTTCATCGATCAAAACCTGCTCGTCAAGCCTGAACGCGCGCGACTTCTGCACGGCGAAGGCGTCGATCTCGACGAATACGCTTTCCAGCCGCTACCGCGCGCCAACCCGCAGACGGAAGGCTTTTTTTTCGTTTTAATTGGCCGCCTGCTGTGGGATAAAGGCGTGGCGGAATACGTCGAAGCCGCGCGCCGGATTCGCGCGAAATATCCTTACGCGCGCTTCCAGTTGCTCGGGCCGGCCGGCGTGGACAATCCCAGCGCGATCACGCTCGACGAAGTCCAGGCGTGGCAGCGCGAAGGCGTCATCGATTATCTCGGCGAAGCGACCGATGTCCGCGCGTTCATCGGCAACGCCGATTGCGTGGTCCTGCCGTCGTATCGCGAGGGCGTGCCGCGAACGCTGATGGAAGCATCGGCGATGGGCCGCCCGATTGTTGCGACCGATGTCCCCGGTTGCCGCGAAGTCGTTGAAAACGGCGTGACCGGTTTTCTCTGCGAAGTGAAAGACCCGGACAGCCTGACGCAACAATTGGAACGCATGCTGCTCGCAAGCCATGCAGCGCGCGCCGAAATGGGCGTGGCGGGCCGCGCCAAGGTCACGCGGGAATTCGATGAAAACGGCGTCGTCGAACGTTATAAAGGCACAATACGCGCGATTACCGGATTCTCGGCGACCGGCGTCTCACTTTAAAAAGCACCTCCGGGAGCGACACTCATGACTGAACAAACAAACAATAAAGGCACCATTCTCGTGACCGGCGGGGCGGGTTTTATCGGCTCGCATACCTGCGTGGAATTGCTGAATGCGGGATTCGGCGTTGTCGTGATCGACAACCTCGTGAACAGCAACGCGCAATCGCTCAAGCGCGTGGAGCAGATCACCGGCAAGACACTCGCGTTCTATGAAGCGGACGCCCGCGACGAATCCGCCCTCGCCCGCATCTTCGACGAACATGCAATCACCGGCGCGATCCATTTCGCGGCGCTGAAGTCGGTGGGCGAATCGGTCGCTAAGCCGATCGAGTATTACCGCAACAACGTGGACAGCCTGCTCGTGCTGCTCGACACGATGCGTGCGCGCAACGTGAAGAAGATCGTGTTCAGCTCGTCGGCGACGGTGTATGGCATGCCGAAGAGCGTGCCTATCGACGAATCGTTTCCGCTTTCGGCGACCAACCCCTACGGCCAGTCGAAGCTGATCGCCGAGCAGATCCTGCGTGACCTGGAACTCTCCGATCCGACATGGCGCATCGCCACCTTGCGGTATTTCAATCCGGTCGGCGCGCACGAAAGCGGTTTGATCGGCGAAGATCCGGCCGGCGTGCCGAACAACCTGATGCCGTACGTAGCGCAAGTTGCGGTGGGCAAGCTCGAACGACTGCGCATCTTCGGCAGCGACTACCCGACGCCCGATGGCACCGGCGTGCGCGATTACATCCATGTGGTGGATCTGGCGCGCGGCCACATCAAGGCCATCGATGCACTGCAATCGCTTGACCGCAGCTTCGTGGTGAACCTCGGCACGGGTCACGGTTACAGCGTGCTGGACGTGGTGAAGGCGTTCGAGGCGGCGTCGGGCAAGCCGGTGCCGTATGAGCTCGTAGCGCGCCGTCCGGGCGATATCGCCGAGTGTTATGCGAACCCCGCCGCCGCGTCCGAACTGATCGGCTGGCAGGCTGAACATGGCATCGAGCGGATGTGCGCCGATCATTGGCGCTGGCAGTCGCAGAATCCGAAGGGCTTTGCCTGACCCGTCCCGTTCTTTTTAGTGATTATTTTTCATGCTTAGCTTCGCGCTCGGTTTTCTGGTTTCGCTGTTCACCACGCTGTTGATCGTGCGGTTTGCACATTTGCACGAAGGCATCTCCGGCGACACCGATATGACCGGCGTGCAGAAGTTTCACGCGCGGTCGGTGCCGCGCATTGGCGGCGTCGGCATTCTTTTGGGGCTTGCCGTCTCTGCCGTGCAGCTTCGATGGAGCTATCCGGCTGTATCGAGCGGGATTCTTGCCGTGGTCGCGTGCGGTTTGCCCGCTTTCTTTTCGGGGCTCATCGAAGACCTGACCAAGCGCGTGACGCCCGTCGTGCGCCTGGTCTGCACCATGGCCGCCGCCGCGCTCGCGTATTTCCTGCTCGGCATCGCAGTGACACGTATCAGCGTGCCGCCGCTCGACTTCCTGCTGACCTATGGCGTGATCTCGTGTCTCGTGACCGTGATCGCGGTGGCGGCGCTGGCGAACGCGATCAATATCATCGACGGCTTCAACGGCCTTGCATCGATGGTCGCATTCATGATGTTCGCCTCGCTCGCGTACGTCGCGTTCCAGGTCCACGATCCGATCGTGTTGTCGGCTTCGTTGATCATGATGGGCGCGGTGATGGGCTTTTTCATCTGGAACTTCCCGGCGGGCCTGATCTTTCTCGGCGATGGCGGCGCCTATTTCATCGGCTTCATGCTCGCCGAATTGTCGATCATGCTCGTGATGCGCAATCGCGATGTATCGGCGTGGTTTCCCGTGCTGCTCTTCATGTATCCGATCTTCGAGACGTGTTTCTCGATCTACCGGAAAAAATTCATTCGCGGCATTTCGCCGGGCATTCCCGACGGCGTTCATCTGCACATGCTGGTGTACAAACGCCTCATGCGATGGGCCGTCGGGGCGCAGAACGCACGTGAGCTCACGCAACGCAACTCGCTGACATCGCCGTATTTGTGGTTGCTGTGCCTGATCGCCGTGATTCCCGCCACGCTGTTCTGGCGGCATACGGTGCACCTGTTTTGCTTTGTCGTGGTGTTTGCATTCACGTATGTGTGGCTGTACGTGAGCATTGTCAGATTCAAGTCGCCGCGATGGATGGTGTTTCGCCGCGCGCACCCGGTGAAGCACAAGCCATGACACGCAATGCGCCGGCTCTCCAGCCGGCGCGTGTCTTTTTAGCTCGATGCAAATTCCAGCAAGTCCGCGTTCACCTTGTCCGCTTCGACCACGCACATGCCGTGCGCGCCGCCCGGATAGACCTTGAGCGTGGCGTTCGGCACGATCTTCGCTGACATGCGTCCGGCTGTGTCGATAGGAACGATCTGGTCGTCATCGCCATGCAGGATCAACGTGGGAACGTCGATCTTCTTCAGGTCCTCGGTGTAATCCACTTCCGAAAACTCGCGCACGCACGCGTAATGCCCCACGATCCCGCCAAGCATGCCCTGCGCCCAGAACGAATCGATCACACCCTGTGATTTCTTCGCGCCCTCGCGGTTATAACCGAAGAAAGGCAGCGCCAGGTCCTTGTAGAACTGAGAGCG
>NZ_JBSIPA010000377.1:0-6558 GCF_053574605.1 Caballeronia sp. M23-90
TTGCAGCACCAGAAGCGCAAGCAGATAAGGCGCGCCGATATCGCCGCACGCACGCTGCTCGCGCCGCGTGAGATTCCGGCGGGCGTGCTGACGGCGTTGATCGGCGCGCCTTATCTGCTTGCGCTTCTGGTGCTGCAGGCACGGCACGAAAAGCGGAGCGGACGATGAGTCCGGACGCCGCATCGAATGCTTCGCAATGTCTTGCATCGTTCGCGCCGGCAACGATCGCGCCGTATCTGCAGAACGTGTGGCTCGGTGCGCCCAATCATGCTTTGGAAACGAACGACATCAGCATCCCTTTGTCGTCGCTGGGCGCGCATCGGAACGCGTTGCTCGATGCAATGGTCCATCACTATGGCGGCGACGCCGAGCTTCACGCGCGTGCGTTGTTATCGCAATGGAGCAAGTACTATTTCGGGCTTGCCGCCCCCGCGGGAATTCTGGCGGCGCGGCTGCTGCGACGTCCTCTGGACATGTCGCCATTGAGAACGCAGCTTGTCCTGCGCGAAGGCATGCCGGTCGCGCTGCATTTCGCAGCCGACGCGCTCAGACCGCATACCCACGATACCGCGCTCAACTACGCCGGCCTGCTCGAGCATCTCGATGCAGTGATCGGGATGCTCGCCGGCATGACGCGCATCGCGCCACGCGTGTTGTGGAGCAACGCAGGCAATCTGCTCGACTACTTGCTGGAGCAATGCGCGCTGCTGCCGGGCGAGGAAGACGATCGTGGCGATGCTGCATGGCTATTCGGACCTTCCCTCGGCGCGGATGGCGCACCCAATCCGCTGCGCGCCCCCATCCGCCAGATGAAGCCGCGCTCGGCGCTGCTGTCCCACCCGTTTCGCGCACGCCGCGTGTGTTGCGTGCGTTACGAGATCCCCGGAGAAACGCAACTTTGCACGAGCTGTCCCTTACTGCTGACAATGTCGGACGAACAACTCGCGCTACAAGAGGCAATCGCGTGAAGAAGCTTTTCTGTGCGTTTGCATGCCTGGTGATGACGTCGGTGGCGTCGGTGGCGTCGGTGACGTCGGTGGCGTTCGCGTCGGAGCCGAACGCGCCTGTCTGCGGACCGCTTGCGGATAACGCGACCATATCGCAATTCAGCAAGACGATGCCTTTGAAACCCAAGCGCGTCGTCGTCCTCGAATTCATGTTCGCGGAAGATCTGGCCGCGCTCGACATCACGCCTGTCGGTCTCGTCGATAACGCTTACTACGCCGGCTGGATCGGCTACGACAGCGCGCGTTTCAACGGCGTACCGGAAGTCGGCACGCGGCAGGAACCGAGCCTTGAAGCGATTGCATCGGTGCGTCCCGACCTGATCATTGGCGTGGGGTATCGACATGCGCCGATCTTCGCGGCGCTCGACCGGATCGCGCCCACGGTGCTCTTCCAGTTCAGTCCGGACATGGAGCAAGGTGGCGTGCAGAAAACGCAACTGGACTGGACCCGCACGATCTTTCGCACGATAGGCTGTCTCACCGGACGCGAGGACAAGACGCAAGCAGTAGAAGCGAAACTCGATGCGGGCCTCGCCCACGATGCACAACGCCTCGCTTTCGCAGGCCGCAGCGGCGAGCAGGTGGCGTTGTTGCAGGAACTCGGCTTGCCGGATCGGTATTGGGCCTATACAGGAAACAGCACGGCGGCGGGGGTGGCGCGGGCGCTGGGTTTGTCGCTGTGGCCATCAAAGCCGACGCGTGAAGGCACCATCTACGTGACGTCGGCTGATTTGCTCAAGAAGCCCGACCTCGCGGTGTTGTTCGTGACCGCGTCGAGCGAGAACGTTCCCATCGAAACACAGCTCACGTCCCCCGTCTGGCGCTTCGTTCCGTCGAAGCGGGCAGGGCGCATCGCGCTGGTTGAGCCGAACATCTGGGGCTTCGGCGGCCCGATGTCGGCCTTGCGTCTATCGAACGAAATCACCAACAAGTTGCTGGCACTGCCGCTGCCGCCGCGCTGATTACGCAGGCGCGTTCTATATGCGCGCTCCCGGTTTTTTGACGCGACGTTTACACGCGATCCGATACGCTTCGTTTGATCCAATCAAATGAACGCGAGGGGATGGTCATGACGTCCGAACAGGTTTTATCGAAAATTGAAAATGCCCTGGCCCGACCGGCCATGCGGAGTTGAGCATGGTGTCAGGAATATGGTTGCCTATTGTCACGCCGTTCAAGGACGGACAAGTCGATACCGACGCACTCCAGCGTCTCGCCGAGCGATATCTGAGCCAGGAAATCAGCGGTTTTGTCGCACTGGGAACGACCGGCGAAGCGGCGCTGCTCGACCAATACGAACGGCTCAAGGTCTTGCGTTCATTGTTCGAAGTGATCGGTACGCGGCTGACGGTGGTGGTCGGTATTGGCGGCATGAACACACGCGACATGGTGCAGGAAATCCGCGAACTCGACCGCTGGGATATTGGTGGCTATCTGGTGTCCGCGCCGGCGTATGTCTGCCCTGATCAAGACGGCATTCGCTGGCACTTCGACGAAGTCGCACGCGCCACGGAACGCCCCGTCATCCTCTACGACGTGCCGCATCGCACGGGTGTTGCCATTGATACGAACACGGTCGAGCGCCTTGCCGAGCATGCCAATATTGTCGCGATCAAGGCCTGTGTGCCGGCGACTTTCGAGAAGCTTTGCCAACTGCCGATCAGCGTTCTCTGCGGCAACGACGACGCCTACCTCGATTGCCTGATTGCCGGCGGAGCGGGCGGCATCCTGACGACCGCCCATCTTTTCGCCGATGTCCTGGCCGAGATCCACGAACGGGTTTTATCGGCTAGAACGGACGATGCCGCCGCGTTCTTCGAAGCCCTCAAGCCTGTCATCAAGCTCTTGTTCAGCGCGCCGAATCCGTCCGGCGTGAAGGCGGCGCTTGCCCTCGACGGCGTGATTGGCAGCGAAACGCGCTTGCCGGTCATGGAAGCGTCGGCGACGCTCAAGGAGCAATTGCGGATCGCGCTCGACGCGTGTTTCCGGCAGCTTGCCATCGTGGCTTGAATTTTTTGGATCGAGAAAAGAACCGTTTCGAGTCCGCCTAAGTCAGCAAGACGGCCTTGGCGCCACTACTGGATTCGTAGGCCATGGCCATTTCGATCTGATCGAGTGGGAACTCCTTGCCAATTTGGGTCGTGAACATCGGGTCGTCAATCACACCCTCGAGCGCTTTGAGGGCAGAGACCAGCTTGTCATGATCCTTCACCGTGCGGCTTTCGAAATTGCTGAACCGTCGCAAGGTCAGGTTGTTCATCATGAAAAGCACGGACTGAATCGAAACTGGAACGGCGCCGCCTAAAAAGCCGTAGATGTAGACCGTCGAATTCACTGGCAGGACCGGTGCGATCTTCGACAGCAAGTCTCCGCCGACGCCGTCGAATACCGTCGTCGTTCCCAGTTCGGCGGACAACGTGCGGAGCGTATCGGTGAAACCTTCGGTGGTGACAATGACATGCTCCGCGCCGAAACGGTACAGCGTCTCGCGCGCTTCCCCGGTACGCACCAGGAAGATAGCGGGCAACTTTCGAATACGGGCCAGGGCAGCAAGAGCATGACCGGTGCCCGAATTCCCGGCCGTGACGATGACGCCCTTGTGACCCGCTTCGGCGATCTCTTCGAGAAAGGCGTAGGCCGTCATCACGTTCACGAGCGAACCGCAATAGTCCCGGGCGCGAACATGCTCGGGCAGGATCAGGCACGCAGAGTAGGGCACGTGCGCCCGCTCGGACCAAAGTCCGACGCTTTCGGGACTTCTTCCGAGCGACCGGTAGATCGCCACCTGCTTGCCCACATATTCTGCAGGAACGCCGGCTCCCGCCGCCAACACCTGTCCCGCTCCCGACGCACCCCAGACGTCGTGCTGGCCCAGCGCGAGCGCTTTGCCGGCGGCCGTGGGGATTCGCAGGAAAGTCTTGTCGCCATGGTTGATCGCCGATGCTTCCATGTCGATCAGCAAATGGCCCGGTGCCGGCGCGGTCGGGGTCGGAATGTCGCGAACTTCAAGCTCGCGTTCGGGTGTCACACATATCGCTTTCATCGCTCAGCTCCTTTTGTCCTGGGGTTGTTGCTTGCACAGCCCATAACATAAGCAACTTCATCCATTGCCGAAACGCTGCATCAGGGCATACCATCGATTCCATTCTGGAATTGATGCGGATGGCCGTATGGATAGAGTGAACGCGATCCGCCTGTTTGTACGTCTGGTCGAATGTGGGAGTTTTTCCGCCGTCGGGCGTGAAGAAGGGATCGGGCAGCCTGCAGTCAGCAAACAGATCGGCGCGCTGGAGCGGCACCTTGGCGCACAGCTTGTCTTGCGGACATCGCGGCGGGTCGTGATCACCGAAGCGGGACAGACGTTCTATGAGTCAGCGAGGCAACTCGTGGACGACTTCGACGCGCTGGAGTCGTCGGTGGGCGATCGCCAACAATCGCCGCGAGGCCTGGTCAGGGTCAATACCGCACCGGCTCACGGACGGTTATGCATTACACCGCTACTCCCTGATTTCTTTCGCCAGTACCCCGACGTCACGGTCGAACTGTCGGTATCGGAGCGGCATGTCGACATGATTGGCGACGGTGTCGACTTGGCGGTTCGCCATGGGCGACTCGTAGACTCTTCCCTCACTGCCAGAAAGCTGTCCGAGACCGACTTCGTGCTGGTGGCGAGCCCCGCGTATCTGGCCGCGAGGGGCTTGCCGACGCGGCTCGCGGATCTCGATCAGCACGCTTGCATCGTCTTTGCGAAGGGCCGTGAGCGATACCCCTGGGCGCTCAAGGTCGGGCGGGAGTCTGTTTCTTACGTTCCGCACGGCTCGCTGCTGACCGGTGATGCCGAGCACATCCGTGCGGCTGTGCTGAGCGGCCTTGGCATTGCTCAGGCTCCATACTGGCTGCTCGCGGAAGAGATCCGTAACGGGCAGGTCCAGGTCCTGTTGCCGGCGTTGCAGCCCGAGCGCGTGCCGATCCATCTTGTTTATCCGACTGGCCGGAGGGTACCGATGAGGGTGCGGGTGTTCATCGAGTATCTTGTGGAGGCCTTTGGGAGTTCCGGGGTTTGATACATCACTGAGACGAGTTCAGCTTGCGGGTTGGCGTGTCGGGGACTAAAGAAGATCGCCACACTGTCGATAAACAACGTGCAGCGGCATTTTTGGAGCATCCGGTCCGGATAGGCAGCCTCGATCCGGCGAGTGGTCGCTTCCCCTGCACGCCATGTAGCAAAAGATCGATAACGCAAGATTCGAAAACGCACAACCTACGGGAAAAATCGAAGTGAGAAACAGGTACGCAGTATGGCTCGCGCTAGGCTTGGTGATTGTCCTCAATGGCACCGCAAACGCTCAAATGAGTCCCTTGCCGAATCTTGGATTCAAGCTCGGCGACGACATCCCTTCGGTCCAAACCGCATTGAATACGCAAATGCAGGTCGAACCGGAAGTCCGCAATCCGGCATTGCCCAGTTTTGTCGCCGATCCGAACAAGGGCAAGACGGATCTACACCTCCGAACGCGTGGCATCTGGGTATTCTTCAATCCGGCAGGCCATGTTGAGACGATACGGCTTGATGCTCCTTACACGGGAAGCGTACTCGGCATCAAGATCGGGGATAGCCTGAGTAAAATAACTTCGACCCTTGGCAAACCAGTGAAGAAGCCGCCGCTTGTAATGCCCGGGACACAAGCCTTGATATACGTTCTTGACGACGCAGCGTATGTTCGATTTGACGTCAACGACGACGGCGTTCAGACGATACTCATCATTCGTTGATATAGCTACGGCACGAACGACGGTTGACTATCCGGCTCGGATCGACCTCAAACCGGCGAGGGGGGCGCCTTATCTGGGCGCGCCGGGCCGAGGTCAAACCATTGCGGTCAGTCAAGCTCTCCGGGGCGGACGCCTCTGCGCCTGGCTCCTCGCCCAAGCGGAGAACTTTCCATCCTCATCCCTTGACCAACCCTCCATCGACCACCAGGTTCTGCCCCGTCACCGCGCGGGCCCATGGCGAGAGAGGAAGAACAGCACTGCGTCGGCGAACTCGGCAGGCGTCGTGACCCGGCGCAGCGGCGTGAATCCCGCGACCATGTCAAACACGGCTTCGGGCGTCGCGCTGCTGGCGTCGGTCGTGCGCAGCAGGCCGCCAGACACCATGTTCACCGTGATGCCGTCTGGTCCGAGATCGTTCGATGCGGTTCTCGTCAGCGCGAGCAACGCCGCTTTTGCCGCCGTGTAATCGTGATACGGCACAACAGGATTCTGGAACAGATTGGTCCCGACATTGACGATACGGCCAAAGCCGGCGGCGCGCATCGCAGGCAACGCGGCCTGAATCGTGTTCAGCGCGCCCTTGAGCGCGCCATCGATCTGCTGCTGGAAGCGCGCCCATTCAATGTCGCCGATCTTTGGACGCGCGTCGCCATCGAAGCTGAAATTCGCGAGCGCGTTGTTCACCACGGCATGCACCGGGCGGCCAGTTTTCGCGTGAGCCTCGTCGAAGAGACGCGCGACCGACGCCTTGTCGGTGATATCGGCCTGAATCGCCACA
>NZ_JBSIPA010000378.1:0-6535 GCF_053574605.1 Caballeronia sp. M23-90
TTGCCATGGTCTCGCGGCCGGATCTCATGCGTGAAGGTTTCGACTGGTGGCGCACCATCCGGCGTGCGAGCGTCGCCATCAGGTCGCTGCCGTCGCCGTTCACTTCGACAATCGTATGGCGCGAATATATCGGGACGCCCGCACGCCGGATGGTAAGCGCCGATTGCGTCACGGTGGGGCATGGGCTGACGCCATCGACCGAAATCACGCGGCTCTTGCGGGCGAAGCATCGCTATTCCCGGGATGCGGGTGGCTGGATGGCGCAGGCGGACCGGGATGGACGGACATCGCGGGATCGCCTCTATGTTGCCGGTGATGGCGCGGGCATTGCCGGGGCGGCTGCGGCAATCCATCACGGTACGCTGGCAGGACTTGCCTGCGCGCTGGACCTGGCCACCGGAAAAACGCAGCCACCTGATTCGGAACTCGACAACGCCCGCCGCGCCCATGCGAAATCCGCGCGCTTTGGCCGCTCGATGTCGCGGATGATGGCACTGCGCCACGGTCACATCGACAGCATTGGACCGGACGTGATCGTGTGCCGCTGCGAAGACGTGACGCGCGGCGAGATCGATGCGGCCTGCGACGCAGGTGCTCGCGATGCGGACCAGCTCAAGGCATGGACACGATGCGGCATGGGACCGTGCCAGGGACGGACCTGTGGCGACATCGCTGCAGAAATTCTGGCGGCGCGAACCCCGGGAGGGTCACGCGAACAAGCCGGCTCTTTCTCCGCGCGCACCCCGTTGCGCCCCATGACCGTAGAAGCGCTCACGGGCGACTTCACCTACGCCGATATCCCGATCCCGAAGGCGGCGCCGCTATGAGCGATCTTCAAGCGAACCGCACATCGGCAAGCCGCTTCGACGTCGCCATCGTCGGTGGCGGCGTGATGGGCTGTACGACAGCGCTTTTCCTCGCGCGCGCCGGAATGCGCGTCGCAATTGTTGAGCGCGGCGCGCTGTGTCGGGGAGCGTCGGGAGTGAACGCCGGAACGCTCACGCTGCACATGACGCGCGCCGCGCTCGTGCCCTATGCCATCGAAGCCTGGAAGATGTGGATGAACACCGGCGCATGGCTCGGGCAAAGCGTTCTTGCCACGGCGGCGCCGGGTTTGTCGCTGGCATTCACCGAAGCCGAGCGTGGCCTGTTACAGCAACGCGCGGCCGCCCGCCGCGAGTACGGCGCGCAGATCGATATTCTTGACCGGCACGCGGCGCTCGCCCTTGAACCGGGCCTGAATCCCGCCATGCTCGAAGCAGCGTATTGCGCTACCGACGGTTTTGCCAGCGCCTATCTGACCGGCCGCGCTTACCACGCCGCGTTGAGCGACGCGGGCGTTCGCATCATCGAGCAGACTGCGGTGTCGGGTGTCGAGCGCGTGAAGGGGGTTTATCGCATCCGCACCGCCGATGAGACCGTCAGCATTGAAGCCACCCGTCTCGTCATGGCCGGCGGCGTCTGGCTCGAACCCTTGCTTGCGATGCTCGGCATCGACATTCCAGTGAAGACGCTCGTCAACCAGTTGATCGTCACCGAGCGCATGGAGCCGGTCATGCGCTCGGTGCTGAGCATCGCAAACGGGCTGCTTTCCATGAAGCAGTTCGCGAACGGCACCGTGCTGATTGGCGGCGGCTGGCAGGGCATTGGCGATCGGGAACGCGGCGGCGTCGAGACTGTGCCGGACAACCTGATCGGCAATCTGCGGCTCGCGCAGCACGTGATCCCCGCCCTGGCCCGCGCGCGTGTGAACCGTATCTGGCTCGGACTCGAATCTGAAACCGCCGACGCCATGCCCATGCTTGGCGCGCTGCCCGGCTTGCCCGGCGCATGGGTCATCGGCTGCGTGCATTCGGGCTATACGAGCGGCCCTTACATGGGCCGGCTGCTGAGCCAGGCCATCCTTGGCGAAGAACCCGCCATGCCGCTCTTCGATCCTGCGCGGCTGATCGTGCCGCCCGGTTCATCGACCGCCAATACTGTCAAACCTGCCTGAACCCGAGACCACGAGAATGATCCCGACGCACGACGCTCCCTATGACGGTATTTACGCCGCCACCCTTTGTCCGCTCGACACCGACGGGCGCCATGTGGACGAAGCCGCGCTCGAGCGGCACATCGCGGACGTATCTGCAGTGGACGGCATTGCTGGACTGCTCGTGAACGGCCACGCCGGCGAGAATTTCATGTTGTCAGCGGCGGACAAGCGCCGCGTGGTCGAGATTGCGCACGATGTATGCGGCGACCGGCTGATCATCGTGGCGGGCGTAAATTCCGAGGACAGCTACGAGGCGCAGTCGCACGCCAACGATGCAAAACGAGCCGGCGCCGATGCCCTGCTGCTGTTCCCGCCGTTCTCATGGGCATTGTCGACGGATCTCGATACCGTCCTCACCCACCACCGGATTGTGAACGCCGAAGCCCGCATGCCGATGATGCTGTATCAGGCCGGCGTCGGCACGGGCGGCATGGCGTACACACCCGAGATGCTGACTGCGCTGGCCGGCTTGCCGGAAGTCGTGGCGATCAAGGAAGGCAGTTGGGAAACCGCCGCCTACGAGGCGAACCGGCGGCTGGTCAAAACGGTCGCGCCCCATGTCGCCGTGATGGCTTCCGGCGACGAACACCTTTTCACCTGCTTCGTCACGGGCACCGAGGGCAGTCTGGTGAGCCTCGCTGCGGTCGTGCCGGAACTCATCGTGGCGTTGTACCGGGCGGTGAAGAACGGCGATCTCGCCGAAGCTCAACGCCTGCACGAACGCGTTTATCCGCTTGCGAAAGCCATCTACGGCACGGCGCCCGGCGCGCATGCAAACGCGCGCCTGAAGGCTTGCCTGCATCGGCTGGGCCGCTTTCCCAACGCCGCGATGCGTCCGCCCATTCCGCCGCTGTCGGCACTCGAACTTGCGCGTCTCGATGACGCCCTGAGCATCGCAACCCGTCTTTAACGATTCTGACAAGGAGCCACGCATGACACGAACCCTGATCAAAGGCGGCCGCATCATCACGGCGGTGGACGATTACATGGCCGATATCCTGGTGGAAGGCGAGCGCGTGGTCTGCATTGGACTGAACCTGGAGGGCGGCGAGGACGCGCGCGTGATCGACGCAGCCGGCCTGCTCGTGTTCCCCGGCGGCGTGGATTGCCACACGCATATGGAAAACACCTTCGGGCCTTCGGTCACCGCCGACAACTTTGCGTCAGGCACACGGTCCGCCGCGTTCGGCGGGACGACCACGATCATCGACTTCGCGCTTCAGACGGCCGGCACGAGTCCTCTCGATGCTATTGCGCGGGCACGCGGCAAGGCAGATTCGAAGGCGAGCATCGACTACGGTTTTCACGTGATCGTCACCCAGGTCGACGAGCGCGTGCTCGGCGACATGCAGTACGCAATCCGGCACGAAGGCGTGTCGAGCTTCAAGATGTTCATGGCGTATCCCGGCACCGTCATGTCCGACGACGCCGCCATCTTCCAGGCCATGCGCATGGTCGGCCAGCACGGCGGAATGATTGCGCTGCACGCCGAGAACGGCACGATCATCGACCTGCTGATCAAGGAGGCGCTCGCGCAAGGTCATACCGCGCCGAAGTATCACGCGCTCACGCGTCCTGCCATCATGGAAGGCGAGGCGACGCACCGCGGCATCAAGCTCGCCGAACTGGCCGAGGCGCCAGTGTACTTCGTGCATTTGTCGGCGAAGGAAGCGTTGAAGCATGTGATCGAGGCGCGCGATCTCGGCATTCCCGTGTTCGCGGAAACGTGCCCGCATTACCTTTTCTTCGATGAGTCCGCTTACGCCGACGAAAGCTTCGATATCGCGCGCTACGTGATGAGTCCGCCGCTGCGCTCGAAGGATGCGCAAAACGCCCTGTGGACCGCGCTCAAGACCGACGACCTGCAACTGATCTCCACCGATCATTGCCCTTACTGCATGAAGGAAGGGCATCTCGGACGCGTCAACCAGAAGCCCTTCGGCGCCGACGATTTCTCGAAGATCCCCAATGGCGTGCCGGGCGTCGAGACCCGCATGACAGTGGTCTACAACGGGGGCGTGCGTCCCGGCAGGATCTCCCTGAATCGCTTTGTCGAGTTGATGTCGACTGCGCCCGCAAAGCTCTTCGGGCTGTTTCCGAAGAAAGGCACGATCGCCGTTGGCAGCGATGCCGATATTGTCCTGTTCGATCCCGACGAGTCGCACACCATCAGCGCCGATACCCAGCACAGCGATTGCGATTTCACGCTGTTCGAAGGCCATCGCGTAACCGGTCGTGTGAAGAAAGTGCTGCTGCGCGGCGAACTGCTGATCGATGACAACGACTGGGTCGGCCGCTCCGGTGGAGGAGAGTTCGTCGCGCGTGGCGAACTCGGCGCGCACTGGTAAGCGTCACGCCAGGCTACAAGCCTGCAGGCGCACCGTCATGCGGCGTTCAGCCATTGCAGGATGCGTTGCCAGTCCTGCGGCCTCATGGCGCCCATCCAGGTGTCGTGATCGGCGGTGGGCAACAGCATGAGCCGCGCACGGTCGTGTTCGCTCGCGAAACGTTGTGCGTGCGCGACCGGAATCAACGTGTCCTGCTGCGCACCGACGATGACTAGCGGCCCGTCGTAACGCGCTACGGCTGCGACCGAATCGAATCTGTCGTGCAGCATCCACTTCACCGGGAAAATCGGATACTTCTCCCCGGCCACGTCGGCAAGCGAATCCCAGGGCGTAATCAGAACGACGCCCGCGACTGACGACTCGTTGCCCTTCACCACTTGCGAAGCCATGCCCGCGCCCAGCGATTCCCCCACCAGGTAAAGCGGTGTGCGCCATTGCGCGAGCGCAGCCGCAAAGACTTCGCGCGAAGCGGCGACCGCTGCCTTCATGGTGCGCTCGCCTTGTCGCCTGCCATGCCCAGGGTACTCGGCAATGACAACACGATACCCGGCGCGAACGAATACGTCGGCGAGCGGCAACTTGGTCTCCGCCGACTCTTCGTTGCCGTGATAAACGATAAAAGTACCGCGCGGTGCTTGCCCCGCTGGCGTGACCACGTAACCCGCGTACTCGCCGCCCGCCTTCCACACATCGATGCGCTCGCCCGCAAGCGAGACCGTGCGCAGATCGGCTGCGTCGGGCGTGGAGGGGAGCAGCAAGCGATCCTGCATCAGATACAACGCCAGCGCCGCCGTCAGGTAGGCAGCGACAGCAAAGCGTAGGGTATAGTCAAGCAAGCGCATGCCATGTCTCGCGCGGTAGTTTTCATGAAGGTCCCGGCCAGTATAAGTACAATCCCCTACCCGATGCACCATCCGCAATGCCCCGGTTGCGAACACACTGCATTTGTAGCGGTACTGTTTTATCGGAATCTTGAACGCAGCAGGTCACGTAATTAAAGTGTTTTGCATAACAGCCGTTAGATAGGCGAACGTTATCTCGTAGCGGAAAAAGAATCGAATGGAAGTCAGGAATTCTCGACGATGGGCTCCGCGCGGCCGCAAACGATGGATGATCGCGACAGCCGCACTATGTACCGCAGCCGTCGTCCGATTGATTCTTCACCCGCTGCTCGGCCCGATCATGCCCGGGACCGCTTTTCTTATCACCGCCGTGCTCGTGGAGTATTACTGTGGCCTCGCGCCTGCAATCTGCGTGATGCTGGCGGGGCTGTGTCTCGCAGATTATCTGTTCGTACCGCCGTACGGACGCATTGACATCATCGACGCGTCGGATATCCGGCTGCTGGTCTCGTACCCGCTCATTACCATGGTGGTCA
This sequence comes from Caballeronia sp. M23-90, assembly GCF_053574605.1. Taxonomy (NCBI): domain Bacteria; kingdom Pseudomonadati; phylum Pseudomonadota; class Betaproteobacteria; order Burkholderiales; family Burkholderiaceae; genus Caballeronia; species Caballeronia sp. M23-90. The sequence goes on from NZ_JBSIPA010000378.1 coordinate 5,765, forward strand.
TTACACTGGTCGAGCGCCTGAGGCGCGCACAGTATCGCGCCGAGATGCTGGCAGCAGTGGCGCACTCCCGCTATGAGATGCTGCTGCGCGGCGATAACGAACGCCTGCTCGTGCGTCGCGCCACGGACGAAATGCATCGCATGCTGCATCACATCGCGCAGCACACCCGCTCGCTCATACTCATCAAGGCGCTCGATCCAGCAACAAGCGCACCGCCCAGCAGTTTCGTCGCGGCGGCGGTAAGCTCGACGCCCGGTGGCACGACCGACGACGCATCGTTCCGTGCAGGCATTGCCTACGGCGCCAGGCATTCGCAAGTGCACCAGGAAGATCTTGCCCGTGTGAGCGACCGGCTGGTGCCGGGTCACCACCGCATGCGTTTTCTGTCTGGAGCCGAGGATTGGCGGGCAGTCGAATGCATGTGCGAACGCTTCACCACGCCGTCCGGCGATTTTCTCATCCTCCGGGCGGAAGACTGACCATGAACGCGCCTCAAAGTCTCCCCGCCCGGAGCAACGATCACGCTGTGCTGCTGCTGCACGGGCTGTCGAGTTCCGCGTCTGAATTGCGGTTTCTTGCACGCCTTCTGACCGAAGAAGGCTTCGTGACGCACACGCCGGAACTGCCTGGCTACAGTGCGGGCACGGGACACGTGCCGATGGAGCAGTGGATCAGTGCAGCGGTTGCCGAATTCGATGCGCTCGCCGCGCAGCACCAGCACGTATCGGTCTGCGGACTCTCCATGGGCGCGACGCTGGCCGCCGCCGTGGA
>NZ_JBSIPA010000379.1:0-6533 GCF_053574605.1 Caballeronia sp. M23-90
TGACCCGAAACCAGCACGCTCGGCCACCGCCTCCATGTCGAGCGAAGATTGGGCGATCAATTCGCGTGCGAGCGCTACACGCAGGCCGTGAATGTAGTCTACAGGGCTCATTCCGGCATATTCATGGGAGGGCCGTTAGTGGCGACGACGCTGGCACTGGAAGTGGCCGCCGCGACCGCCGGCCTGGGAATGATCTATACCTTCGATGAATTCCTGCGTCCGCAAATCGACAGCGGCGCGCTCGTGCCGGTGCTCCACGAGTGGTGGGAGCACTTTTCAGGGCCGTTCCTGTACTACCCGAGCCGCACGCACATGCCCGCGCCGTTGCGTGCGTTCATCGATTTCGTGAAGGAAGAGTGACCGGCTTCCCGTCCGTTGGCTATCGGTTGGCGAAGAACGACTTTGCAGCGCTCAATGCGTCTTCGACTGCAGCCCGGTCCACATCCAGATGCGTGACCCAGCGCTGTTTGGTCGCGCCATAGGCCGACGTAATGCCAATTCCGTGCGACGCGAGGTGCGCCGAGATTCCCTCGGCAACCGCGCCGTCCACTTCGACGAAAACGATGTTGGTATCCGGCATCGTGACCTTGAGCTGGCTGAACGATGCAAGGCCTTCGGCCAGTGCCTTCGCGTTCGCGTGGTCGTCGGCGAGACGCTCCACGTTGTGTTCGAGCGCGTAGAGGCCCGCCGCCGCGAGAATCCCGACTTGTCGCAAACCGCCGCCCAGCATCTTGCGCGTACGCCGCGCCTTCGCAATCAGCGGCGCACTGCCGACCAGCACCGAGCCGACCGGTGTACCCAATCCCTTCGACAAACACACGGACACCGTATCGAATGGACGCGCGAGGGTCGCGACAGGCATCTTCAGCGCCGTGGCCGCGTTGAAAATGCGCGCGCCATCGAGATGGGTAGCCAGCCCGTGGCGGCGCGCAAGCGCTGTCGCCGCCTCCATGTATTCATGCGAGAGGACCTTGCCGCCGATCGTGTTTTCCAGCGCGAGAAGCCGCGTGCGCGCGAAATGCGAATCGTCGGGCTTGATCGCTTCTTCGATATCCTGCAGTGCGAGCGAACCATCGGGCTGATTGTTCAAGGGCTGCGGCTGAATGCTGCCGAGAACGGCCGCGCCGCCGCCTTCCCATTTGTACGCATGGGCCTGCTGGCCCACGATGAACTCATCGCCCCGTCCGCAATGCGCCATTAGCGCAACCAGATTCGATTGCGTACCCGATGTCAGGAAAACCCCGGCGTCCTTGCCAAAGCGTTCTGCGAGCGTTTCTTCCAGGCGGGTGACGGTAGGGTCATCGCGAAAGACGTCGTCGCCCACTTCCGCCGATGCCATCGCGGCGCGCATCGCCGGGCCGGGTCGCGTAACGGTGTCGCTGCGGAAGTCGTGCTTGATCGGGGTACGCATTGCGGCTCCTGGTTTGTGGAGCGCTTATTTTGCCATTGTGGACGCGCGGTCGTGAGCTGCGTCATAAAGGCCGGTGGGATTGACGAGTCCGCGATTACCCACAGTTGCTCAATTAAATCAATGACTTGCAGCCGAAACCTACGAATGAGAATTAACTTCAGGCACGAGCTTATAAAGCACTTGAAGTTAGGTTCGCGCGCTACACAATATTTTCTAAGCAAATCAAGAGTTTAAGAAGTATTCCTAAAAAAATTATTAGGTTTAATATAATTCTCTTTTAGATCAAATGGTTAACACGTGTATCTAATGCAAATTATTAAGTTTTGCCGCTGTCGACGCAAGCGGAACGCGCCGCGAAGCTCCGAACGTATAATCTTCCGCAATCCACTGCGACCAAGCCTCGACTCCCATGAACGCGCCCGACCCGCAATTGCAAGACGATCCCTACATCGGCCGCTATGAACGCTCCGCCGGACATGGTGCCGAATGGTGGCGCGTGACGCTCTCCGACAGGCCCCAGATGTACCGGATCGAACATGGGCGCGACGAGGCGCCGGCGAATATCGATACCGTCGTCGATCTTGAAAACCTGAAATCGAAGCTGCAAAAGTGGCATCGCGAAGGTTTTCTGCGTCCCGGCGACAAAGAAGCGCCCGTTGCCGGCGAAGGACGCAACGGCTTTCTCAAGGACCTCAAGCGCGCAGCACCGGGCAAAGCAATGTTCGCCACGCTTTCTCAGCCGGACCATGCCACTACTTTGATCGGCACAGTCGAAATGCCGCTCGGCCACGCCGGTCCGCTCGTGCCGCGCCTGAATCCCGCCTACCTCTTCCCCGGGCGCTTCGCCGACATCCTTCAGGACATCGTGGAAAACCGGCGTGTGATGCTGATCGGACACACCGGCGCGGGCAAAACCAGCCTGATCGAACAGGTCGCGGCGCGCTCGCAACACGGCGTGCTGCGGGCGAATATGAACGGGCAGACGACCATCGGCGATTTCGTGGGGTTCTGGACCGTGAAAGGCGGCGAAACCCTGTGGGTGGACGGCGTGTTGCCGACCGCGATGCGCGAAGGCCTCTGGCTCGTGGTCGATGAAATCGATTTTGCCGAGCCATCGATCCTCGCCGTGCTGACCGCCGTGCTCGAACCGCACGGACGCTTGCTGCTGAAGGAAAAAGGCAACGAGCTGGTCGCGCCGCATGCGTCGTTCCGGTTGTTCGCGACCGCGAACGCCGTTGGTGCGATGAGCATTTATCGTCATCTGTACCAGGGTGCAAACCTGATGAACGAAGCCTTTCTCGACCGATGGCGCGTGTACCTGATGGATTATTTGTCGCCGGAAGAGGAAGCCGAGGTGCTGATGCGCACGCTCGGCGCGCGCATCACGCCGCCGATGGCAAACACGCTCGCCGCGATTGCCGCCGATTGCCGCGCGGCCTTCGCCCGGGAAGATCTGGCGAGCGCGTTTTCGACGCGCCGTTTGCTCGACTGGGCCGACCTCATGCTTCGTTCGGGCGATCCGGAGCGCGCCGCCGGCCCTGCGATCTACGCAAAAGTGAGCGCGGAGGACGCTGCGCTGATACGCAGCATCATCCGGCATCACATCGCGTTTGACGATTGAGCCGCGTTGGTGAGCCGCGCCCAACTCACGCCTGACACGCTAAGCCGGCTCGCGCGGGTCCTGACGGGCCGCTATGGCGTGACCGTCTCCTTCGATGCACGCGGCCCGCGTGTCGAACGCGAGCGCATCGTGCTTGCGGAACCCGCGCCGGATTCACCGGACGCGGACGCCCTCACCGGCCAGCTCGATCTGCTCGCGGCGCGCTGGAAGTTTTCCGTCATCGATGAGATCGACGCGCTGCCTTCAGGTCCGGCGCGGCAACTTGCCGAGGTCATAGAAGACCGGCGTGTATGCGAGCGTTTGTTCACCGACTATCCGGGTGCCCGTGGATATATCGAGAGGCTGCGCGCGCAGAAGGCGCATGCCACGCACCAGAAATGGTCCACGCTTTCATGGCGCGACAAGCTGATCTGGCTTGTCGAAGGCGCGCTGTGGGGCGAAACGCCCGCCGTCACGGAACGCACGCCCGCGCTTCTGGCCACGCTCGGCGCTGTGACCGATGCACTGGAAACTGCGCGCAAGAGCCGGTCGACGCGCGAAAGCATCGCGAATGCGCACGCGCTCGTGGCGCGGATCAGATCGCTCGGCGCGGGCGACGTCAATACGATGATGTTCACCGCCGACGCCGATGACACGCTCGACGCAGAGCAATCCGCAAGCGATCCGGACACCGCATCAGAAAACGAAACGCCGGATGCAGCTTCAGCCGATGCCACGACCAGCGCGCCATCGCCGTCGGACGCCGCTGCGCAGGCTTCCGAAGCACAATCGCCCGCGGCACCCATGTCGCTGGACAACATAGATCTGATCGACGGCCGCCCGCGCCTCTCGATCCCGCTCACCACCGCATACGACATCATCACCGACCTGACGGGCCGAGGCGACCCTGCAGCGTGGCGAAACCTGCGCGCACTCGCCCGTGCGGAAACCGCGCCGCTGACCGCACGCCTTGAACGTGCGCTCAAAGCCGACGAACAGACGCATTGGAAACGCGAGCAGGAACGCGGCGAAATCGACCGGCCGGCGCTGGCGAAGCTCGTGGTGTCGCCGGGTTATCGCACGCCGTTTCGTGTCAAACGCACGACCGAAGGGCGCGACGCGGCAGTAACTCTGCTCATCGACCTCAGCGGGTCCATGGCCGGAAAAAAGATGGATCTGGCGCGCCTGTGTGCAGCGGCGCTGTGCGATGCGCTGATGCAGTTGTCGTTCAAATGCGAAGTGCTGGGGTATAGCTCCGTAGAGTCCACGGAGATGCAAGCGTATTACCAACAGATGCTCGGAGAAGGCGAAGATCTAACCCGATACAACCGCAAGCTCGAACGCCTGGACCTGAGGATCTACAAGCGGTTTGGATCGAGCAATCCCACCGGCCTGAGCACAATCGACTGCAGCCACGAGAATCCCGACGGCGAAGCGCTGGTCTGGGCGGCCGGCCGGCTTTTGGCGCAGCGGGCAGGACGCCGCATCCTGATGGTGCTGTCCGATGGTTACCCCGCCACCGGCGACGGACATCCAGTCATCTTGCGAACTGATTTGCGGGCGCGGATCGGTGAAATCACGGCATCGGGAATCGAACTCGTTGGCATCGGCTTGCTCGATGACGCCGTAGAAAAGTTTTATGCGCATAACATCGTCGTGCAGAAACTCGTTGAGCTTCCAACCATGGCGTTCGCGATTTTGAGCAAACTCCTGCTATCGAAGTGCGGGTAGAAACACCCGCGACTAAAAAACAACTCTGACCCCGGTATTTAATTCAATAGCTTGCTAACGAATTGTCGGCGAAATACAATGCGCGCCATGCCGACAATCGACGTACTCCGACAATCCGTAAGCAGCGCGCTTGTGATCGCCTCCCGCCAGTGGCGGCGAACCAGTCATAGCGTGATCGCCGCCTACAACGTCTCCGAAGCCTGCGCTACCCCGCTGCTTATCGCGGGGCGGCTCGACGCGGCCGTTCGGCAGGTGGCGCTGGCGGAAATGACGGGGATCGAAGGCCCGTCGCTCGTGCGTCTGCTCGATCAACTGTGCGCCGCCAGTCTCGTGCGCCGCGAAGAAGATCCAGACGACCGGCGCGCCAAGATCATTTCCCTCACCGACGAAGGCCGCAGCGTCATCGCCAAGATCGAGAAAGAACTGATCGGCCTGCGCGCCGATGTGTTGCAAAACGTCACCCAAGAAGACCTGGAAGCCACCCTGCGCGTATTCGCCGCGTTTAAACTGGGTGCGGCGACGCCCGCGTCCCAGGCATCGTCGAAATCCCATCCGGCCGGCACCGATACGGAAGAAGGCGTCTAGCGCACCATGACGTACCCCACTTCGCGCGAATGGCTGTTTTCGGTCAAGACCTTCATTGCTTCCATGCTGGCGCTTTACATCGGCCTCAAGCTGGAATTGCCGCGTCCGTACTGGGCGATGGCGACCGTGTATATCGTCTCGAATCCGTTTGTGGGCGCAACCCGCTCGAAGGCTTTGTATCGCGCGCTGGGAACCATGATCGGCGCGGCGGCGGCTGTGCTGTTCGTGCCGCCATTCGTGGAATCGCCGTACATTTTCAGCGCCGTCGTTGCAATCTGGACAGGCACGCTGCTGTTTCTCGCCATATCCGACCGCACCGCGCGCAGCTACGTCTTCATGCTGGCGGGGTACACCATGCCGCTGATCGCCCTGCCCTCCGTCATGAACCCGGCCGGCATCTTCGATCTCGCCGTTTCACGGACCGAGGAAATCGTGCTCGGCATCGTGTGCGCGAGCGTGGTCGGCGGCGCGTTGTTCCCGAGCCGTCTTGCGCCCACGCTGATCGAACGTACCGACGCCTGGTTCCGCGACGCCGCGTTCTACACGAAGGAAACGCTTTCCGGCCGGCTCTCCGGTCAAACCATTGCGGCATGCCGCCAGCGGATGGCCTTGACAGTCAATCAGCTTGAGTTCCTGCTGAGCCAGCTTGCCTACGACCATAGCCGGCCCGACGTCCTTGCTCGCGCGCAAGCGCTGCGCGGACGGATGCAATTGCTGCTGCCGATCATGTCGGCTATCGGCGATCCGCTCGCGGCGTTGTTCAGCGGCCAGCAGCCACCGCCGGACGGTCTCAAGCCGCTTCTCGACGATATCGTCAAGTGGTTCGACGAACCCGTCGATGCGAAATCGGGGTCCGCTGATGCCGATGCCAACGCCGACGCATTGCGTGCCCGTATCGCAAGCCTGCAACCCGATGGCGACGGCCTGCGCACGTGGGACGGCGCGCTGCTCTCGAGCACGCTCTGGCGGCTGAAACAGCTCGTGGATGTCTGGCAGGACTGCCGCTCGCTGCGCGTGATCATCACCAACGAGCAAGGATCGTGGCGGCCGCGTTATCGACACTGGCGGCTCGGCGGCACGCAGCAATATTTCGATCGCGGCATGCTGATGTTTTCGGCGGGCTCGGCCATGCTCGCCATCTTCGTTTCCATGAGCATCTGGATTGCGTCCGGCTGGAACGATGGCGCGGGCGCCGTGACGCTGGCA
>NZ_JBSIPA010000037.1:0-26470 GCF_053574605.1 Caballeronia sp. M23-90
TGATGAGAGGCGACAGCTTGCGCGGTTCGTGACAACGTTAGTTTCGGACTAAAGGGGCGAACGAGCAACTGGATCTGAAGACGACGCTGTGCTATGAATTCCACCAAACGCGCCGGCCGATTCCGGCCGCGCCGCAGCCGATGACCTGCGCCTGCCGTTCGTCTGCGTGCCGACCATCGCTGCGTCCGATGCGCCGTGTTCGGCGCTCGCTGTGATCTACGACGAAGAAGGCCGCGTGGTGCGTGACCGGTTCGTGCGATGCAATCCGGATCTCGTATTGCTCGATACAAGCCTGATTGTGCGTGCGCCGGTGCGGTTTTTTATCGCGGGAATCGGCGATGCTCTCGCGACGTTCTACGAAGCCGACGCGTGCCGCCAAGCTTATGCGAAGAACCTGTGCGGCGGCCGCGGAACGGCGCTCGCGTTCGAAGCTGCGAGGCTCTGCCGCGATACCTTGTTCGCGCATGCCGTGCAGGCCGTGGACGATTGCCGCGCGCAGATCGTCACGCCGGATTTCGATGCCACGCTGGAGGCGACCGTGTTGCTTTCGGGCATTGGCTTCGAGTCGGGCGGCGTTGCGGCGGCCCACGCGATTCACCATGGTCTCGCCGACTTGCCTTCGTCGCATGGTTTGCTGCATGGCGAGAAGGTCGCGATCGGCGTGCTGGCTTCGCTGTTTTTATCGGCGGTGCCCGATGACGAGCGTCAGCGCGTTTTCGAGTTCTGCCGCGCCGTGGGATTGCCTACGCGGCTTGCTGAAATCAACGTGGACGTCACTGATCAGGCCGCGCTCGAAACCGTGGCAAAGCGTGCGTGCCGCGCGGGCGAGATCATCCACAACGAACCGTATCCCGTCGATGCAGCGCTGGTCGTCGCCGCATTGAAAGCGATGGACCGCTATGCACAGCGCTTCGATAACCCAATCTGAACTCACGCGAGAAACAACATGGCAACTGAACTCAAAGGTCAGGAAACAGCGGCGTTCCGTCCCGGCCTCTTCGATGGAAAAAACGTGCTTGTGTCAGGCGCAACGAGCGGTATCGGCTTGGCGATCGCGCAGGGGTTCGCCGCGCTGGGCGCCGAGGTCATCGCCACGGGAAGCTCCGCGCGCAAGCTCGAAGCGTTGCGCGCGGACACGACACTGAAAGGCATTCGCTTCGAACAACTCGATGTCCGCGATAACGACGCGATCAAGGCATTCGTCGGGAGCCTGAGTGAACTCGATGTGCTCGTGAATGCGGCAGGCGTGGCGCGTCCCGCCGATGAGTATCGTGATGATGTGTTCCGCGAAGTCATCGATGTGAACCTGACCGCAGCCATGCGCCTTGCGATGGCATCGCGCGACATGCTCGAACGCGCGCATGGTGCAATCGTCAATGTGGCGTCGATGCTCAGTTATATCGCCGATGTGGAAGTGCCCGCGTATTGCGCGAGCAAGACGGGCATTCTGGGTCTGACGCGTTCGCTCGCGCACGCGTTCGGGCCCGCGGGCGTGCGCGTGAATGCGATTGCGCCCGGCTACCACCGGACGGACATGACACGCGCGTTGTGGGAAGTTCCGGCAAGCGCGGACAAGATCGCGGCGCGCAGTGCGCTCAAGCGCTGGGGCGAAGTCGATGACCTCGTCGGCGCGACGTTGTTCCTGGCGTCGCCGGCGTCCGCATTCATCACGGGCGTGACGTTGCCGGTCGATGGAGGATATGCGAGCGGGGTGTAGAAACTAAAAGAGCAAAGCAAGAAATGGCGGCTCACGCTTACCCGTGAGCCGCCATTTTGTTCTTGCGCGCTAGCTGCTGGCGATCAATTTAAGCGCTGTGATCGATGGCTGAAAGAAATACTCTCCGCCCTCGGTGACGACAAAATGCGAAAGCGTTTCGGTTGTCGAGGCGCCGTGTATGGGGCACGTCATGGTCGCTGATTTCGTCTGCGAAATGAGCGGGTCCTCGCCGTCACCCGACTGCGGAAAGTCCGGGTTGTCGATCCACGTCTTTTGTACGAACTCGAACTGCGATTCTATGCTCTTCTGATAACAGAGGAACAGCAGGCCGCGGTCGACATCGTCATCCTGTACCGGTGTGCCCGGATCTTTGGGCAGCGCCAGCGGCGCGCCGTAGGCAATTCCGCGCCGCAACAGCCGGCGGGTCTGGGTGAAGCTTTCCTGCAGCGCGCTGTTTGGATCGACGGTGCCGTCAGCCAGCAAAAACTCTTCGTCACGCGGATACGCCTTGCGGATATGCGCTGCGCGGGGCACCCACGTCCCGCGCAGATCCTGACCGTATTCGAAGTTGTTGATGAGGTTGTCGTCCAGCAACTCCGGATGCTGGACAGACGGATCGCCATCATTTGGATCGAACGCCGAACGAAAGCCGTTGGCGCTCGATGGCGCGAGTTCGGGCAGCTTGCTCAAGTCGACCTCGTACGATGTTGGCGCGAGCGGACAGCCGCTCGCGTACCGCCCGACGAGTTTCGCTCCGTACACGTCGGCGCTCAGGCCGAGAGTCGAAGCGTGCGCGGCCACGCTTGCCATGAAGCCGGCAACGTCCTGACGGAGTTTGCGAAACACGAGGTATGAACCGTTTTTCGTCCAGTCCGGACCGCTGGCGCTGATCGGACCCTGGCCGGGATTTGGCCCGTCGAAGGGCGGCGGTGGCGTGGTGGGGATCTGGGTCGGATATCCCAGCACGAATTCGCCGGGCCACAGCAAGTCTTGGCCGGGCACGCCCTGATGTCCGGAATTCGGATCAGGCTGGTCATTCACCGAGAGCGTAAATCCCTTGATCCCGGGTTGCGAGACGCCGTCCTTGAAACCGAATTGTTCGTGACCCGGCAGGTCGGGACGGACTTCACCATGTTCCACATGGAGCAGACGCAACCCATTCAGCTGTGCATGCGCGATGATCTGATCCGTTGTATGCGCGAGCTCGCCAGGGATGTCCGACGCAACCATCACCACGATGTGCAGTTCCTGCGGCTTTTTAAAAGGGCCGTGCCAGCGTGATGGATCGCTGCGATCGAGGTCTCCGACCAGGGTCTTGCGAGCAGCCATGCCTTGCTTGAAGTCGTCCGGGAATGTCGCATGATCCGGTGCGCCCAGTTTCTCGAGACCGGCATAGCTGAATGCGATGTTGCGCCACGTTGCCGTAGGCATGTTCACTTCGCCTTTGTGCTTTTTGCGTTTCGCCCTGAAGACGTCGTTGAACGCCCCGACGGCGGCCGTGCTGTCCACGTGGCTGGCAAACCCGGCAAGCCAGTTCTTGGCGCGCCCCACATGTTCGATGGTGAAGAACACGAAACGTTGATGATCCTTGTTGAAGCCCGCAAGGATATTTCCCTGGATCTCTTGCAGGTCGATGGAAATCGAGTCGATCGGATTCGGTACGGTGCTCATGGCTTACCTCGTTTTGAAGGGACGGATTGACGGCTGGCGCGAGTACCCGGCGCGAGCGGGCGCATCCAGATTTACACTCAGTTATATTAGTAATACATACTATTAGACGGCCGCGTTTTCGCTTGGATTAATCTGCGGCTTTGCGCGGTTTTTTATAGTTGCGTGGAACGTGCGGCGATGTGCGCGGATTTCATGGCACGCGGCGTTACAGCTGGTATCGCGCTCCGAGCGGTCGCAGCTTGTGTCACAGGACCCGCAGCTTGAAACGGAACGCACATCTGGCTCACGAAGCAGGCGACGTTCGCCAGCAAGACCAAAACAAGCAGACAGCGTTTCATTTTTACCCTCACTGAAAGGGCCGCCCAAGGCAGTTGTGAGACATTCAAGCTTGACCGACCGGTGTATTGTTCGCCGGTCAATGGAAGGGCGCTACCCACAGGTGTATCGCCACGCCTGATTTATTTCATGCAACAAATGTAGTAACGCGGCTCGACTCAAAACGAGCTGCCAGGAGCGCCTCTGCAGCTTCGGCATTGACGTCGCCAGTAGCAAAGGCGCACCCGGGTTGCGCGCGGGTGCCGTGGCCGGACATCATCGCGATCAGTTCAGTACGCCTGTGCACGTTGAAACGCGCCAGCAAGTGACTTACGTACTTGCGTATGGTGATGTCCTCTACGCCCATTTTGGACGCGATCGACTTCGTCGGAAGACCTCGAAGCAGCCACGAGAGCGTTTCTCTTTCTCGCGGTGTCATCGCAACGGGGCTGCGGTCGAACGAGTGAGCGGAAGGATCAGCGCAGGGCGCGCAGAACGTTTCACTACAGGCTAAGGTCTTCCCGACGTTCGCGGCGGGAACGAACACACCTCCGATCATTGCAACCTCGAGCGCCAGATGCAGCACGTGCGCACGAGCGGTCTTCGCCACGAACCCTATTGCATGCATCTGGAGGCAACGCCGCACCGTTTCCGCGCGCTCGTCGGATGAAATCACCACGACTGGAACCAATGGCATACGTTGCCACAATGCGGCAAGTGCGGCAAAGCCCCGGTTTTCGCTCATGTCGAGGCTGAGCAGCACGGCATCGGGCGAATGAGTCAGCGCCTGTTCCACCCCGTCGCTAACGGATTCCGCCTCGAACACCTGTGCGTCGCTGTCGCGCTCCTTGAGCAGCAGAGTGAGTCCTGCCCTGAGTAAAGAATGGTCGTCGACGATCAGGACGCGCATGGTGGTCACCTCGAAGCACGATCCGTTTTCAGGAGTGACTCGCAAGCACGGACGGCGCATCCGCGTTTGCAACTCATGCTCTGTTATAGGCAGTGTGCGCAATGTCCGTCACCCTCTTGATGTGGGGCGCTGCAGGAAGCGCGGCCCTGCATTGGGAGGGTGAGATTGTCGCGGATCAGTGTCCGTTCATGGGTTTCGAAGTTGCCGGCCGTATGAAATCCGGTCGAACTGTACATGGTGCAAGGCGGTGCATCGAGGTGACAATGAAGTTCGTCGCCAATACGTTTCTTCCAACAGGGGCAACAGTCATGAACCGTCGTTATGTCACAGCGGACGTCTTTACCAGCAACCGATTCGAGGGCAACCCCGTGGCCGTGGTGCTGGACGCAGAAGGCCTATCAACCAGCCAGATGCAGGCGATCACCGCTGAATTCGGCTATAGCGAAACGACCTTCGTCTTGCCGCCGCGCGACGCCGCGCACACTGCCCGGGTGCGCATCTTCACGCCGAGCCGCGAGATTCCGTTTGCGGGACATCCGAACATCGGCACGGCGTTTGTCCTTGCGACGCGTGCTGCGGCGAGCGGCACGCCCTTGCCGGATCGGCTCGTGTTCGAGGAAGCCGCGGGTCTCGTGCCGGTTACGCAAATGAAAGACGGCGGCCGGGTGGTGGGTGCGGAACTCACGGTGCCGGAGCGTCTGACGCGGGCATCGACGCTAGCAGTTGAGAGCGTGGCTGCGTGCCTGTCGCTCGACGTGACCGATATCCGGACTGACGCTCACGCGCCGCAAGTGGCGTCCGTCGGCTTGCCGTTTGTCGTGGTCGAGCTTGCATCGCGTGTAGCGTTGCGCCGATGTATCCCGAGCCTCGTCGACTACAAGAAGGTGTTGCCCACCGACGGCGCAACGTCGATCTATGCCTATACGCGAGATGTCGGTGACGACACCTCGGGCGATATCCAGGCGCGCATGTTCACGCCGCGCATGACCGAAGATCCGGCAACCGGCAGCGCGACTGCTGCGGCTGTTGCATTGATCGCTGATGTGCGGGGAGTGTCGGAACTGTCGTTACGCGTTCGGCAGGGCGTGGACATGGGCCGTCCGAGCACGTTGATCACGACCGTCGATGTCCATGACGGTCAGCCACGCGTGCGTATCGGCGGGAAATGTGTGAACGTGATGGAAGGCTCGTTTTTGCTTGATGGCGAAGGCTAGGGCGCCTTGACAATCAGCAGATCCAGATGAAACCAGTGGCGAGCATTCCAGTATCACTTGCATCACGTTGCCTCATTACTGGAACTGGGCTTGTCTAACACCGACCAGCGCCGTTTGCGTTTTACGATGACCGGCTTGGCTGTTTCACGTAGTTCGTACTTCACGGGGTGCTCGTGATTGGGATGAGTCGCTTCACCACAGTGCCTGTCTTCTTTTCGTTCGCCCTCCAGACCGTGAGGATCTGCTACGCGTTCGCTCATCTTAGTTGTGACCGGATCAAGCCTTACGCGCAGGTATCGGCGTCTGTATGGATGATTCACCATATCGAATTTTCTCAGAATTGGGCGATGGCCTGCATGCCGACCGTCACACGCGAGGTAGGGAATCCGCTGGGCTTGTAGAGCGGTGTTCCGACAAACAGGTCATACGAGAGGCCGACGACGCGTGCAGGCAGGCCACCTCGAATGCCGATCACCGCACCCGCCAGTTGTGTCCCTGCGAGAAATGCCGTATTCGGTCCGAAGACGCGCCCGTAGTCGATTCCCGCATATAGCATTTGGCCTGTCTTGAACACCGGCCATTGCAGTTCGTTGCGCCAAAAAAAACCTCGTTCCGCGGCGAGCATCGTTTCACCGTCAAAACCGCGCACCGTGTAGCGACTGCCGATGGTCAAGTCATCGAGGTAGAACAGCGCGTCATTGGTGAACTGCGCGTGCAACGTCGTAACGTAGCGGAAAGTTTGTCTGGCGACGGCGAACGGCACGGACAGGTTCCCATCGAGCACGGCCATGTGAAATCGGTATGTCGGACCGCTGGGAAACGGATCATCTGTCGCGCCGAGGCCACCGATACCGTGACGATACGCAAGGGTTCCATCGAACTGCGATGCGCCAAAGTAGTGACGGTCGGTCAGCCCCGCTTCGATGAACGTGTTGTTGCGGCGTTGCTGCGGTATGTCCGTGTCATCGATGAAACTTTGACCGAAGCGCTTTGATAACTGAAACTCCACGCCGAACACGTCGCTTTGACTGCGACTCAGCACGCGCGCCAGTCTGAGCGTCGCCGTTTGCGAATTACCGCTCGATACGAACGTCTGGTTCACGCCCGCGATCTGCTGATAATAGGTGTTGGCGTTGCCGGACAGCATTGCTATCCAATAACCCCATGGAACGGAGTACGAACCGTTAAAGCCGTGCGAACCAAGGGACTTGTTGCCGAACGAGAGGTCTTGATTTGCGCCTACCGTGAAGACGTCGTTCAGGCCGAGCGGGTTATCGATGCCGAGGCTCACGTTGCCTTGCCATTTGCCGGTCGCGTCCGTGCCAGAATTATCGATGGATGCGACGAAGCTCCATGGCTTCGAACGCTTGACGGTCACGACGACGTCGCTTTCGCCAGGATTGCCGGTCGGCTCGATCTTCATGTCCACGTCCTGCGATGCAACGCGCTTCATCTGCTCCAGACCTTGTTCGAGGTCGCGCAAGTCCAGGAGGTCGCCGTCGCGTGCGGGGAATGCGGATCTCAGGGTGCCGCGCGTGTTGGGATCGGCGAAGCGGATCTGGCGCACGACGCCGGGGATGAGGGCGAATGTGAGCGTGTGTTTCGAAAGGTCTTGCTCGGGCAGCAGAAGCCGCGTGGTCACGTAGCCTCGCGAAAGGATCGTCTGCTGCAGCGCCTTTGCCAGTGTGTCGATACCGGCCTTGCCAATGCATTCGCCCTTGTAGTGGTCGAGCCACTCGTGAGCGAAGGCGAAGGGGTCCAAGGGCAAGCCGGAGGCTCCCTTGCTGTGGATGGTGTCGGGCAGTGTTGTGGGGACATCGAGCCTGAACGTATCGATGCGAAAGCACGGATCTTCCTTTGGCAGAAGCGGGAATCCTTGAGACGTCGGAAGGGTGGAATGTACCGCTGGCGCTTGAACGACTGCATCGCGCTGCTGCGCGGCGCGTTGCTGCTGAATCTGTTGATTCTGCTCGGCGTTGGCACGGGCGGCGGCGGCCTCGTCTGCGGACGTGGGCGCGTGCTGTGCGTTCGACGCAAGCGATACCAGGGCTGCGAGCGGTAGCACCGCCAGCCTCTCTCGAATTTTCATGTTGTGCTTTAAGTCAGGAGCCTGGGAGTTACAGTTCGGTGGTTTCGCCGTTCGTTCGTCAGGTGCTTATCACCCAATTTCCTTTTTTTCTCGAGACCGACGAACACATTCAGAAACGCTACCTAATATCAACATCATGCCGAGGCCTGGAACGAGGCTTGCATAATCCTGGGAGGTCCCAGTCGCTGCACCGAACAAAAAATTAACGAGGAACACGACGCCGATCCAAGGACGCAGAGCATATCTCACTGCTATATGCGGCGCTCTTGGCCTTGAAACAAGACACGCGATAACCGTAAAAAACAACGATAGGCCCGCAAAAAATTCGGCCCGCACCTGATCGAGAAAAAATGCAATCGCGAAATAGACTGCGTACATAATAAGCAGCTCTGCAACATAGATAGAAGCGACTCGAATCATGTCTTTAGAAAAGTTCATTTCAGCCCACGCACGAATGAATTTAACGGAGGCACCACAATGGTAGATGTCGTTGATAAGCCAGCCCCGAACCCAGCGCCGAAGCCGACTCCAGGGAATGCCGAGATAGGTAATGCACCACCCATTCCCCCAATGGTCGTATCACCGCTAATCGAGAAATTAAGTCCAGCCGCTGGGCCAAAGCCTCCGTCCAGCTCTGCATATCCGCCTGTACTTACACCACTGACCAACGGTCCGTCAGTCGTGCTACGGCCTAGGCTTCCGCCTATCCCGGCGTATGCCCCCGCACTCACCATACCGTTCGCTTGAAACTGGATATACGGCGACGTTCCGCCTATTGTTCCGTCGGTTGATATCCCTACCTTCATACCGCCTCCGCCACCAACGAACGGAAGCATGATAGTTCCGCTGACACTCGCCGAATATTGCGTATAGGGTTTGGTGGTCGAATCGTAGGCGAGGCCACTCGCATTTTTCACGATGTAAGTTTGAATATTCGCATCACCTGACGGTAACGATTGTGCCCACACCTGCTGCCCAGCTTAATTGATACCATATGGCGTCCAGGTCGTTCCGTCGTCGGGCTTACTTCCAACCGAAACACGGACACCTCCAAGCTCTGTTTGACCACCCGTAGTCAAGTTCATTTGCGCCATTTGCTGTTCAATCTGTGCTTGCGTGTACCTGCCACCGCTCTTGTCCGCAATCTGCTTGGCAAGGGTCTTTTCATCCGGATGAAGTTGCCGGTTGTAGCGGTCAGTCAACCGGCAGTGACGCCGCATGGTCTCTGATCGCACCGCGCCCGTTCCATACCGATATCGCACCGGCGACGGAAAGACCGCATGTCAACACTGGATAGAGATTAGGTTGGGCGGCGATCGCTAGTACGGCGATTCCCGTGTTGAGCAGGAATATGCCAAGTGCGATGCGCCAGACAAGCGTCGTGCAGCGAGTCAGGCATCGCGCTAATAGCACGTATCCCACCGTAAAGCACAGAGTGTTGACTACTGCGTTTGTGGTTATCGCTATGCGCTGTATCGTCAAGGCTTGTGGGGCGATGCCAAGAGGAATTGCTCCAGTGGCCGTCATCAACGCCATCACTACTTGCAGGATCGCAAATAAATAAAGTGCTACCTGTGCGACGGCAAAGTTGTCTTTGGTAGTGATCTCGTCAAATGTCGTTCGGTTCATTTAAAACCATCCTGTTTTATTGTCTTGAAACATCTAGCGGTTCGAAGTCTTTTTCTCGTAGAACCAAGTGATCGTGCCGGCAAAGAAGCCTATAAAAATTATAAATAAAGCCATTCGATTAACCCGCTCCCACGTTGGAAACTGATAGGGCATGCCATATAGCAGCCATTGCAACGCGGGACCCACCGCGAATTCGCTCAAAACTACGATAGCAGTCGCTCCAACGAGCCAGAGCAACGCAAAATAAACCCAGTGGAACAAATCAGACCTAGTTTTGGGTTTCATTTTTTCCCCTCGATTTTGATTTGCGCGGCTCCGCCAATTTTTTCTTGCACGACGCCGCCACCAAATCCTCCAAACCATGAAGGCACAGCGTTCTTAGGCACAGATGCGGAGATTCCCATGCCAACGTCCTTCCATTCTTGGCGATACCACGGGTTCAATACGCTATTTAAACTGCCTTCTATCTTCGCGCCAATTGGATAACCGATAGCCGTTCCAGCCGCCGCGCCAGCCATTGAGGCGTTCGGGTTCTGACCGGTGGCGGCTGAACCAGCTAGTGCTCCGCCCACGTTGACCAGCAGCGCCGAAACAAAGCCCATCCCGGACGACGCGGCACCGGTCACACCGGCGAAGGCGAAGCTCGCCCAGTCGAAGGGTTGACCACCGGCTACTTGTACGCCGCCGTTGGCCGCAAGACCGATGGTCGAGCCTGTTGTCATCGTCACTGCGGTAGCTAACCCGCCTCCGGAGGCTACGCCTAGGCCAATCATTCCCGCTCCTGCAAGCGTCGCGCCAACGGGATCGTTCTTTATGTTGGACTTCACCAGATCGTTATCCGCCGCGTTCAGTCCCGCACCTTGCACACTGATGTTGCCGTGCGTGACGTTAAAGCCCGAGAGAGAACCGTCGGGTGCGAAGTTCGGTGAACCGGTCGTGAGGATTGCGCGCGACGTATTAATGAAGCCGCCACCGTTCACGCTGATGCCCGAGCCATTCGCGATCACCACCTCCGCACGTTGCCCGGCGACCTCAAGCCGCCCATTGATCTGGCTCGCCGCGCTGCTGTTCACCTGATTGACAATGACGCGCGCAGACTGACCGGGACCGAAGTTCGGATTGCCGTTGATCATGCCCGCCTGCTGCGTCTGCACGATGGTCGGCGAGTTGTTCAGGATGGCGCCGTTTTTCTGAACATCGAACTGGCCGTAGGTATTCATCGAAACACCGGCGCCCGATGGCCGGTTGATGTTGACCTGAGGCAATCCGTTTTGCGTGGCGATGACGCCGGGTGCGTTCGCGCCACCCGGAACGATTTGCGCGCTCGACCACGAGGGGAGCGCGCCAAGTAACATAAGAGCAGCAAACGCGATCTGTCGCAGCGTGAAATTCGCGCTATGGGATTCCCCGCTGCGTACCGAACTCTGTCCCGCTGCCTTGCCCGTGGCCGTGGCCGTTTCCTCGACAGCCACCAGCATGTTTCTCAGTCGGCTGAAGACCAGCCGGTAGTTGTTTTTATTCATCCGGTCGCTTTGTATCGCTTATTTTTAACGACCGACAACATAACGCCGGGTGAACCATCCGAGTTAGAACTTGCTATCAGCCGGAGCCGAAAACAACGGTTTTAGTTAAATCGGATTTATCTTATTGGGTGTTGATCGCACTGCGAAGTAGCGAGAGCGGGCAGAGAAATGGTAAACGTTTGAGCAAAAGCTTGGGTGATGAATGAAACCTAGTGCGTGTTGCTAATCAGCATATGCAGATGAAGGCGATTGCGAGCGCAACAAATGAGAGAAGCGTTCTGAGAGTCTGTCGTAGCGAGTGGAAAAACGGCGGAGCTGCTTGATCCGACAGGAGAAGTGTTCGGACAGAATGCGCGAAGCATAGAGATGCTCGACGAAAAGGCGTCATTCATGCCGATTGTCCGCCGCAGTTCCACCTGTATCCGCGGCTTTACCTGGCAGCACAGAATTATTAACACGCCCTGATCCGTCCCCTCAACTCAGATCACGCCCGTAGACCGCATATCGGCGAGGCGCTTTTTCATGTCCAGCACTTCGAGGGTGTGCGCTTCGCCCTTGCGCAACGCGACGCTGGTGGAAAGAATATCGATGATCACGAGCGCGGCAAGGCGAGAAGTCGTCGGCGTATAGACGTCTGTGTTTTCCAGCGTTTCGGCTATCACGGCGACATCCGAAAAGCTCGTCAGCGGACTATTCGAACCCGTGATCACGATCACGCTCGCGCCGCGTTCCTTAGCGGTCCTTGCGACTTCGATCAATGATCGCGTCGATCCCGTATTGGAAATCGCAACGACCGCATCGCCGGGTTTGAGCATCGACGCTGCAATGAATTGCTGATGCGAATCCTGATGCGCGACGCACGGCACGCCGAAGAGCGGAAACTTCTGCTGCGCGTCCAGCGCGACAATGCCCGATGCACCGAACCCGAAGAACTCGATACGCCGGGCCTTCGCCAGCAGATCGACCGCGCGCCCGACGGCCGCAAAATCCAGCTTCTTGCGCGCCCAGTCGAGGCTCGTAATGGTGTAGTCGAAGATCTTGGTGGCGACGGTTTCCGGATCATCGCCTTTACCTAGCACTGAATGCGTGGCGGGCGCGCCGAGCGCCAGACTTTGCACCACGCGAATCTTGAAGTCCTTGAAGCCGCTGCAGCCGAGCGACGCGCAAAAACGCAGCACGGTCGGCTCGCTCACCTTCGCGTTGCGCGCGAGTTCGGCGAGGTTGATATCGGAGATGGAACCGAGGTTTGCAAGAATGTACTCGGCCACTTGCCGGCTGCCGCGGCGCAGATTGGGACGCGCGCGGTCGATCAGTTCGAGGATGTTGTAATCGGGCACTCGATATTCCTTCGTTCATTATGAACGGGGCGCCGCAAGCGGCGCCCCGAGCTTCATGCAAGTGGCAAGCGTTCCAAGTGTATCGGATCGGCGGGGGCGGCCTGAATTCGGGCCATCACCGGCGCCAGAAACGCGCACCTCGCTGCGACAGGACAGCCGCCACGATGATCACGCCCATCACCACTTGCTGATGGTAGCCCGGTACGCTAGCCAGATTCATGATGTTGCCGATCACGCCGAGAATCAGCACGCCCATCAGCGTATTCAGCGCGCCGCCCTTGCCACCGGCGAGACTCGCGCCGCCGATCACCACCGCCGCGATCACGGTCAGTTCATCGCCTACGCCGACTGTCGGCGTACCGACGCCCGCACGCGATGTCGAGATGATCCCGGCCAGCGCCGCGAGCAATCCCGAGCTGACATAGGTACCGAGTACATGGCGCGCGACGGGCACGCCGGAAAACCGCACGGCTTCCTCGTTCGACCCGATTGCGCGCACCACGCGGCCGGCACGCAGACGGTTCAGCGCGATGCCGCCGATCACGAACACGATCAGCATCACGAGCGTCGGACCCGGAATGCCGAAGTAGGAATGACGCCCGAAGTCGAGCAGGGCCTGACCGGGGTCATCGACGAGGATGGGCGAGCCGTTCGACACGATCATCGCAACGCCGCGCGCAACGGTCATCATGGCCAGCGTGACAACGAAGGGCGTAAGACGAAACCATGCGATCAACGCGCCGGAAATAAACCCGCAGAAGCCGCCGACAACCAGCGTGGCGAGCAAGGCGACCGTCAGCCCGTATTGCGGAATCAGCAACGCCGACAGCACGCTGCCAAGCGCCGCAATCGATCCCACCGACAAGTCGATACCACCGGTCAGCACGACCAGCAACATGCCGACCGACATGATGCCGACGCCCGCCACTTGCCGCGAAATATTCGAAAGGTTGGGCACGGATAAAAAGTCGCTCGATACAAACGACGCTGCGATCACGAGCACGATCAGGATCGCGACCGTATTGAAGCGGCGCGCAACAGACCACCAGTGTTTTGCGTGGGCCTGTGCCGAGTTCGCCTGATGCGTTTTCGGGGTGACGGCGCTGGGATTCATGGTGCGAGTCTCCGGATTATTCACGTTGCATTTAATGAGTGAGCGTGGCCGGCGCTTCGTCCGGCGCGCGGCGCAGCGACAGCGACAGGATCTGTTCTTCGCTGAAATCAGCAGGTTGAAGTTCGCCGCGAATCTCGCCTTCGCCCATCACGAGGATTCGATCGCACAGGCCCATGAGTTCCTGATGTTCCGACGAGATCACGAGCACTGCCTTGCCGCGTTCGGCAAGCTGGTTGATGAGCGTGTAGATCTCGACTTTCGCGCCGACATCCACACCGCGCGTGGGTTCGTCGAGGATGATGAGGTCGCCGTCCGCGTGAAACCATTTCGCCAGCACGACTTTTTGCTGGTTGCCGCCGGAGAGCGTTGAAACATCGGCGTCCATGGAACGCGCCTTGATGCGCAGTTGTTCCATCAGCTTTTGCACGAATGCGCGCTCGCGGCCGAAGGCGAGAAAGCCGCCCGGACCGCTCACCGACTTCAGTGCGGCGAGGGTGGCGTTGACGCGAATCGGCATCGATAAAACGGCGCCTTGCCCCTTGCGGTCTTCAGGCACGAAGCCGATGCCGGCCTTGACTGCGGCCATCGGCGAGCGAATCGCCATGACCTTCTGGTTCAATTCGATGGTGCCGGAATCGCGCGTATCGGCACCAAAGATCAGGCGCGCGACTTCGGTACGGCCCGATCCGATCAGGCCGCCGAGACCCACCACTTCACCGGCGCGCAGCGTGAACGACACGTTGCGAACGGCATGACCTCGCATCAGGCCCGTGACCTTCAGGACTTCGGCGCCGAGCGTGGCATGGCGCTGCGGAAACAGCACGGACAGCGGGCGCCCGACCATCTTGCGGATCAGGCCGTCCATGGTGAGCTCGGCGGGCGTGAGGGTATCCACGCGCTTGCCGTCCTTCAGCACGGTGATACGGTCCGCGATCGCAAACACCTCTTCCAGCCGGTGCGAAATATAGACAATGCCCACGCCGCGCGAACGCAGCTCGCGCACGATTTCGAGCAGTTTGTTCGCATCCGATGGCGCGAGAGCCGCGGTGGGTTCGTCGAGCACGAGAAGCTTCACCTGGCGGCTGAGCGCCTTGGCGATTTCGATCACCTGGCATTGCGCCGCCGAGAGATCGCCGACCAACGCGGCTGGATCGATATCGAAGCCGAGGCTCGCGATCAGGGCACGCGCGTTCTTGCGCAGCGTCCCCCAGTCGATGACAGCCGGCAACGCACCCAGAAATACGTTTTCCGCCACGGACAAGTCCGGCGCCAGCGCGGTTTCCTGATGAATCACCGCGATGCCTTCTTCCATTGCCGCATGCGGATTGCGAAAGGACGTCTCGCGGCCTTCGAGCTTGATCGTGCCGGAATCCGGCTGATGACCACCGCCGATAATGCGCATCAGCGTCGACTTGCCCGCGCCGTTCTCGCCGACGAGCGCATGGACTTCGCCACTGAGGACATCGAAGTCGACGCCTTCGATGGCATGAATGCCGCCGAAGCGTTTGTCGACGCCGGTAAGGGCTATAAAGGGAATCATATGAAGGTGTCTCCAGAATGCGAGGCGCACCGTACTTGGCCGGCGCGCCTCGCATGAACCCGCCGGCTTTAGAAAATCGCCTTGGGGTTGTAGTACTTGTCGACGTTGCTCTTGTAGATCGCGGCGGACGGCGTGTACGAAATCTTCGGCACGTTGGTGGCTTCG
Source organism: Caballeronia sp. M23-90 (assembly GCF_053574605.1). NCBI lineage: Bacteria > Pseudomonadati > Pseudomonadota > Betaproteobacteria > Burkholderiales > Burkholderiaceae > Caballeronia > Caballeronia sp. M23-90. Next base: position 15,225 of record NZ_JBSIPA010000037.1, read on the forward strand.
CCCTTCGCCGCCTTCACGCCGATATCGACTGCCGTGCGCGCAACCAGCGCCGGGTCGTTCAGCGCGGTTGCGCCGTACTTGCCTTGCTTGATCAGGTTGAGCGCTTCCTTCTGGCCATCGGCGGCGGCAACCAGCGTGATGCCCGTACGGTTCGCGCTTTCGATTGCGCGGCGTGCGCCCAGCACCATGCTGTCGTTTTCGCCGAGCACCATGTTGATGTCCTTGTTGGCGACGAGCAAATCTTCCATCGCCTTCAGGCCGCCTTCGTCCGACCAGTTGCCCCAGCCCTGGCCCACGATCTGCATGTTGACCTTGCCGGTCTTTGCGAGCTGCGCCTCGACGATGCCCTCGATCACGCCGTCGCGCCGTTCCTTGCCGACCGGGTTGCCTTTCTCGCCGGAGATCAACGCGATCTTCAGCGGCTTGTCGCCCATGGTGTCGACCACCCACGAACCAACCAGCGCGCCGTTCTCACGATTGGACGATTGCACGAGCGTCAGGTAGTTGGCTTTCGGATCGAGCGTACTGTCGATCACGACGACTTTCACGCCTGCGGCGGTCGCCGTGTTGACCACGTTGACGAGACCCTTGGGATCGGCCGGATCGATAATCAGCACCTTGATGCCGCGCGTCAGCATGTCTTCCACGTCGGAGATCTGCTTGCCCATCTTGCCTTGGGCGTCGGCGGTGATCACGTCGTTGCCGAGTTCGGCGGCTCGCGCCTTGGCCGATTCCATTGCGGCCGAAAAGTAGGGCGCGTTGAGCACCTTCATGGAAATGCCCACTTTCATCTTGTCGGCTGCCATCGCCGGGGCTGCTGCCACTACACCTGCGACTGCCAGCGCTACACCACACATCACCTTCTTCACGAACCGCGTCATGTCTCCTCCTTTTGTTAGGGTTTGGCGGTTTTAAACAACGTTCAACAACAACTTGCCTGGGTTCAGTATGTTCAGCGGATCGAGCGCGGCTTTCACGGCGCGCATGGCGGCCAGCTCGGCCGGTGTTCTCGATAACGCGAGCACCTTCAGTTTCTTCGTACCAATGCCGTGTTCCGCCGATACCGAGCCGCCCATTGCGCCGGTCACGCCGTAGACGACTTCCTGCACTTGCGGCGCGGTGGTTGGCGGCCAGTCGGGTTCCTGCACGACGATATGCAGGTTGCCGTCGCCGAGATGTCCGTAGATCAGGATGGTCGCGTTGGGCCAGCGCTCGCGAAGCTGCTTGTCGCATTCATGCGCGGCGCGGCCTACATCGGCGATGGAGAAACTCACATCGAAGGATACGCGGCCCGGAATCAGCCGCTGATATTCGCCGGGGGCATCGCGGATCGCCCAGAACGCGGCGGCATCGGACTCCGATGAGGCGAGGGCGGCGTCGCTGATCAAGCCTTCCTCGAGCATCCCGCCCAGGAAATCTTCGAACGCGTCCGCCTGACGCTCGGGATCGGCGCCGCTGCTTTCGAGCAGCACGTAATACGCATGCTTGCCTTCGAGCGGCGCGCGCAATTCCGGCAGGCGCGACAACACAAAATCGTAATAACCCGGCCACATGACTTCGAACGCCGACACACCCGCAGGCAAGCCTTCCTGAGCGCGTCTCAACAACGTGGTGACCGCGTCGTAGCCGGGCAATCCGCACCAAGCCGTCGATACCGCCCGTGGTTTGGGCCTGAGGCGCAGCACGGCACGCGTGATGATTGCGAGCGTTCCTTCGCTGCCGATCAACAAGTTGCGCAAGTCGTAACCCGTATTGTTCTTGATCATCTTGCGCAGCCCGCCAACGATACTGCCGTCCGCCAGCACTGCCTCTATATCCAGCACCTGGTCGCGCATCATTCCGTACTTGATCACGCGGTTGCCGCCTGCGTTAGTCGCGAGGTTGCCGCCAATCGTGCAGCTTCCTCGTGCGCCCAGATCCAGCGGAAACGTGAAGCCGGCTGCGTCGGCGGCTTCCTGCACGACTTGCAGCGGCGTGCCGCACCAGACCGTCATGGCGGCGCCGACTTCATCGATGGCTTCGATCCCGTTCATCAACTCCAGGCTCAACGCAACTTCACCGCCGAGCATGCACGCGCCGCCGGCGAGTCCCGTCAGGCCCCCTTGCGTCACGACTGTCTGCTTGTGCTCGTGGCAGATCCGCATTGCGGTGGCGACGTGTTCAGTCGTGCGTGGCCGGATCAGTGCGACCGGTTCATCGCAGGGCATGCGGCTCGAGTCCGCGTTCCTGCGGCCGGCGAATTCGTGCGGAAGGCTCACCACGTCGGCCCCGAGCGATTCACGCAGCGCTGCAACAGCGGCGCTGGGCTGAACATGTTCGGAGGGCTGCTTGTCTTGCATTGAATGTCTCCAGCAATCGGGGCCGCGTTGAATCAGCAAGCATTTCGCTTAACCCCAAGTTGAGCGGAAGTAACGTTGTTTCCGCATATCTTGAACGATAGTATAGCTATCATTTATGTGAAATACAGGCGCTAAATGGCGGGGAAAACCCTGATGTTTTGAATTTAAGTTAAAGCTATCATTATTAAAACTAACGTTCGCTTCGCTGGATGAGGCGACTTGCACTTTCCAGGAGATGGACCCGATGCAATGGCCTGAACCACGTTCCTTCGATGTCGACTTGCAGACGGGCCTGATGAACGGCGCCGGCTCGCGCTATCAGAAGTTCCTGCGCGACCTGAGCGGGCTCTATGCCGACAGCGCCGCCTTCAATGCGCTCGCTGCAACGCGCGGTGACGAAGTCGTATATGAAGTCACCGACCACAAGCCGAACAGCAATCCCGGCGACCTGATTACCGGCGTGACGCGCATGAGCGCGGGCAAGGTCGGCGACGAATTTTTCATGACGCGCGGGCACATTCACGCGGCCATCGACCGCCCGGAGCTTTACTTCGGGCTGAAGGGTCATGGCGTGATGCTGATGGAGTCGCCATCAGGCGATACACGCGTGGTCGAGATCAAGGCGAACACGGCATGTTATGTGCCGCCGCGCTGGATTCATCGTTCGGTTAATTTGGGGCAGGAGGACTTCGTGATGCTGTTCTGTTATCCGGCCGATTCGGGGCAGGACTACGCGATCATCGAACAATCGAACGGCATGAAACTGCGCATAGTCGATGACGGCGCCGGCGCGTGGCGCACCGAGCCGAATCCGGACTACAAGGAACGCACGCCGGAAGAAATCGAAGCGCTGCTGGCGCGCGGTGCGCTGGCAACCGAAGGAGCGACGCGATGAGCGCTTCCACGCAGTACCGGGCCGCCACGCGTCCGACGTTTTATTTCATCGGCGTGACGACTGCGCAGAGTTCCATCATGCGTGTGTTCCCGCAGTGGGCGAAGCATCTCGGTCTCGGTGATGTAGAGATCAAGGGCATCGATTTTCCGCCGCATGCGGCGCCCGAGGCGTATCGTGAAGCGGTCGAGTTTTTGAAGCGCGATCCGTTGTCGGTCGGCGCGCTCGTCACCACGCACAAGATCGACCTGTACGCCGCGTGCAAGGATCTTTTCGATGTGATCGATCCGACCGCCGAGGTCATGGGCGAGACCAGTTGCCTCTCGAAGCAGGATGGAAAATTCATCTGTCACGCGAAGGATCCCATTACATCGGGGTTATCGCTGGATGGATTCTTGCCGGCCAATCACTTTGCCGATACCGGCGCGGAAGTATTTTCGATGGGCGCGGGCGGTTCGACCATCGCACTGACCTGGCACCTGATGCAGAAGGAACGCGGCGCGAACCGGCCGTCGAAGGTGATCGTGTCGAACCGGTCGGCGGGACGGCTCGAGGAAATCGAACGCATTCATCGCGAACTCGAATTCGATGTACCGTGCGAATATGTCGTCGCACCGAAGCCCGAGGACAACGACGCCGTGCTTGCTCGTCTATCGCCGGGTGCGCTCGTGATCAATGCGACGGGGTTGGGCAAGGACGCGCCGGGTTCGCCGTTGAGCAACGCGGCGGTGTTCCCGGAACGCGCGGTTGTGTGGGACCTGAACTATCGCGGCGACCTGATTTTTCTCGATCAGGCGCGCGCGCAGGAAAGCACGCGCACACTGCAGATCGAAGACGGCTGGACTTACTTCATCTACGGATGGACGCGCGTGATCGCCGAAGTCTTTCACGTCGACATTCCGGTGAGCGGTCCCGGCTTCGATGAAATCAGCCGCATTGCGGCACAAGCGGGCAAACCCGCGCCAACAAGAACAGCTTAAGGAAGACGCCAAGCATGTATCTCGACAAGTTCAAGCTCGACAAGAAGATCGCCGTAGTCACCGGGGCGGCCCGCGGTATTGGTTTCGCCACGGCCGAGGCGCTGGCCGAAGCCGGCGCGCTCGTGGTGCTCACGGATATGAATGCGGAATTGCTCGACAAGGCCGCGTCGGATTTGTCGGCGAAGGGACATCGCGTCGAAACCGAATTGCTCGATGTCACCGATTCGACCGCGGCACAACGCGTGAACGACGCGGTAGTCGCGCGGCACGGACGCGTGGATGTACTCGTGAACAACGCGGGGATCGCGATCTCGAATCATCCCGCCGAGACCATGACGGACGAGATCTGGAACAAGGTGATCGATGTCAATCTCAACGGCGTATTCTGGGCTTGCCGTGCGTTCGGAAAAGGCATGCTGGAGAGTGGCGCCGGCAGTATCGTGAACGTGGGGTCGATGTCGGGGTTCATTGTGAATCGGCCGCAGGAGCAGGCGAACTACAACGCGTCGAAAGCGGGCGTGCATCACCTGACGAAGTCGCTCGCGGCCGAATGGGGCGCGCGTGGCGTGCGTGTGAATGCGGTGGCGCCGACGTATATCGATACCGAGATGAACACCTATGTGTATCAGAACAAGGAGATGTTCGACAAGTGGGTCGGCGGCACGCCGATGAACCGCCTCGGACGCATGGATGAAGTGGCGTCTGTGATCCTGTTCCTCGCAAGCGATGCATCGAGCCTCATGACAGGATCGATCGTTCTCGCCGACGGCGGTTATGTCTGCTGGTGATGTCTCGCTGCTGACCGAGACGTTCGCGACGTCGTTGCGTGACCGCCTGGCCGATCCCGATGCGGCACCTCGTGAAGGCGAGGCCGTGCTGTACTGGCTCGGGCAGGCGGGATTTGTGATCGAGTCCGGCGGTTACAGGATGCTGATCGATCCGTACCTCTCCGACTCGCTCGCGGAGAAATACAAGGGCACGAAGTTTCCGCATACGCGCATGATGGCCGCGCCTGTGCTGCCGGGTGAACTGGATCGGCTGGACCTTGTGTTGTGCACGCACCGGCACACGGATCACATGGACCCGGGGACCTTGCAGCCGCTTGCGCGGCGATTCCCAAATCTCAGGTTCGTGGTTCCTGCTGCGGTCACTGAAGAAGCCATCACGCGATGCGGTGTTGGTATCCAACGGCTGATTCCGGTCAACGCGGGCGAACGCATCGAGGTCCTTGCAGGTTGCTTCGTGTCGCCGGTTCCCTCGGCACACGAGTCACTCGACAGGGATGCCGGAGGGCGTTATCCGTGGCTGGGTTATGTGATCGATGCCGGCCCGATTCGTTTGTATCATTCGGGCGATTGCGTTCCCTACGCGGGACTTGCTGAAACCTTGGCAAGGTTCAAGCCGCACGTGGCGCTGCTGCCCGTCAATGGCCGCGACGCCGAGCGCAGCGGTAACGGCGTGCCCGGGAACTTCACGCTCGATGAAGCCGTTGCGCTTGCGAAGCAAAGCGGTGCTCGCGCATTGATCGCACATCATTACGGCTTGTTCGACTTCAACACCATCCCGGCCGATGTAATCGATGCGCGCATGCGCCTCGAAGCATCCCACGACTTCACTCTGTTCCGCGCGCAAACCGGATGCGCGTGGCGCTGCGGCATGCTTCAGTCAAGGCATGCAGGGTCCTGAATCGCCGCGATCAGCAAATCCAGGAATGCGCCCACCGCTTTAGGCAAAGTGCGTCCGGCCATGGTCTGCACTTGCAGCGTACGCTGATGCAACTCGGGGTTGCTGATCGGAATGGCCGCCATCCTGTCGGGCTTCAGCCGGCTGCGAACCGTCAGGTAACCCACGAATGTCACCGCTTTCGTCTGCTGCACGAAACTCTGCAGCGCACCGCCGTAGTTGCTCACGAATACCGGCTCGAAGTTCAAACCTTCCAGGCTGCAGGAGATATCGAATAGCTGACGCACGGTCACGCCTTCGCCATAGATCGCGAGCGGCCACGGTGTGAGGTCTGCCAGCGACACCGACTCTTTTTTCGCCAGCGGATGATCCTGCGTGACCAATGCAAAGATCGGCGCGCGCTGGGCGTAATGCACGTTAACGTCTTTCTCGGGTGCGACGCTGAAACACACGGCAATGTCGGCGGTGCCATCGCGTACACGTTGGGTCGCTTCAGTAGGCGCCGCGACATCGAGCTGAAAATGCGCGGCCGGCCAGCTCTTCAGGAAATGTGCGAAGACTTGCGGCAGGAAATCGCGCGCCACGCCCTCCGAACTTGCCACGCGAATCGTCGCGCGGCTTTCCGTAGTCAGGCCTCGGATCTCCTCGGTGACACGTTCCTGTTCCATCAGGCTTCTGTGAGCGTGCGCCGCAAGCAAACGGCCGGCTTCGCTCAGCACCATGCCTCGCGGCCGGCGCTCGAACAGCGGCACGCCCATTTCGTCCTCGAGCTTGGCAATCTGCCTGCTGATTGCCGATACCGCCACGAACAGGCGCTCCGACGCCTTGCTCAGCGAGCCGCTTCGTGCGACTTCCAGAAAGTACCGCAGCGCGGTGGTTTGCATGATGCATCTCTAGTAAAGACAAATCGATAGCCCGGGCGCTTTGCCGTTTCGGCAACGCAAACTCCCAAATATTGTCATTGTCCATAAATATCGGCGGTATCAAGATCGCGTCATCGATTTTTTCTACCTGAAGAAGAACCGGCGTGCCTGGGCTGCTTAGGGCGCGTTTTACTGGAGAAAGAAGTGACACGCGAGTCCGCTATCCAAGCCGCTGCCGATCTGTACGATTCCGGCGCCTTTCTCGAAGACCTGCGTCGCCGGGTTGCTTTTCGCACGGAGAGTCAGGAGTCAGAAAGCGGTCCGGTTCTGAGCGCTTACCTGGTCGACGAAATCGCGCCGGTTCTGGCCGGAATGGGATTCACGTTCCGGCTGGTCGATAACCCGGCGCCCGGCGCGGGACCGTTCCTGGTTGCGCATCGCAAGGAAAGCGACGGGTTGCCCACCGTGCTGACCTACGGTCACGGCGATGTCGTCCGCGGATATGACGCGCAGTGGCGCGAGGGCTTGTCGCCCTGGCAAGTCACCGTCGTCGATGATCACTGGTATGGCCGCGGCACCGCCGACAACAAGGGCCAGCACAGCATCAACCTTGCAGCGCTCAAAGCCGTGCTCGACGCACGCGATGGACGGCTCGGCTTCAACCTCAAGCTGCTATTCGAAACTGGCGAGGAAGTCGGCTCTCCGGGTCTGCACGCTGTGTGCGAGACCTTGCGCGACGAACTGAAAGCCGATGTCCTGATCGCCTCCGACGGTCCGCGCCTGGGCGCATCGAGTCCCACGATCTTTCTGGGCTCGCGCGGTCTCGTGAACTTCAAGCTCACCGTGGACCTGCGCGAAGGCGGCCATCATTCCGGCAACTGGGGCGGCTTGTTGCGCAATCCGGGCGTGGTGCTGGCGAACGCCATTGCATCGATGGTCGATCAAAACGGCCGCATTCTGGTTGAAGGCTTGCGTCCTCCCGAAGTCCCGCAAGCGGTGCGTCGTGCTTTGGAGGGCATCGTTGTAGGCGGGAACCCCGGCGAGCCGGAAGTCGATACCGACTACGGCGAACCGGGCCTCACGCCATCGGAACGCGTGTTTGGCTGGAACAATCTCGAAGTGCTGGCGTTTCGCACCGGCAACCCCGAGAAGCCCGTCAACGCAATCCCGCCGCACGCCTTCGCGTTCATGCAGATCCGCTTCGTGGTTGGTACGAACTGGGAGGATCTCGAACATATCGTGCGCCGTCATCTGGACGAACGCGGGTTCGGCATGGTTCATATCGATGTGGATCGCGGCGCGCCTGCAACGCGCGTGGACCCGGACAACGCATGGGTCCAATGGGGGCTCAAGTCCCTCGAAGAGACCACCGGCAAGAAGCCCGTCCTCTTGCCGAACCTCGGCGGCACGCTGCCCAACGATGTCTTTGCAGAGGTCATCGGCATGCCGACGCTCTGGGTGCCGCATTCGTACCCTGGATGCTCGCAGCACGCGCCCGACGAACACATGCTCGGACCGGTCGTGCGCGAGGGTCTCGGCATCATGGCGGGGCTTTTCTGGGACCTGGGCGAGCGAGATGTTCCGCACGCGGCCATCGTGAACCAGGCGGGGAACACGCGATGAGCACCGACACGGCCGCGACCGTCATACCGGGCAGGAAACCACAGGCGAGCATCTACAAGCTGATCGCCGCGACATCGATAGGCAATGCGCTCGAGTTCTACGACCTTGTGGTCTATGGCTACTTCGCGTCGACGCTTTCAAAGCTGTTCTTCCCGACCACCGATAAAACCGTCTCGCTGCTCCTCACGCTCGGCACCTTCGCGCTCTCGTATCTCGCGCGGCCGGTCGGGGCCTTCGTGCTGGGTTCATACAGCGACCGCAAGGGCCGCAAGGCGTCGCTGACCTTGTCCATCGCGATGATGACGCTCGGCACCGGCATGGTCGCGCTGATGCCGAGTTATGCGGCGATCGGCGTGCTGGCGCCCATCGGCATCTTTGCCTCGCGGTTGTTGCAAGGCTTTTCGGCGGGCGGCGAGTTCGGCAGCTCGACCGCGTTCCTGACCGAACATGCACCCGCGCGCAGCGGCTTCATGGCGAGTTGGCAGTTCGCAAGCCAGGGCGCGAGCGTGCTGGTTGCATCGGCGTTTGGCGCAGTGTTGACGAGCACGCTGACGCCCGCGCAACTCGAAGGCTGGGGCTGGCGGATTCCGTTTCTCTTCGGTTTGCTGATCGGTCCGGTGGGTATGTATATCCGTCGCCATGTCGATGAGACACCCGAGTTCGAGCGCGCTGAAACGGCCGAATCGCCGATACGCGAAGTCCTCGCGACGCAGAAAGAGCGGCTGCTGGTGTCCATCGGATCACTGGTGTTGACGACGACCGCCAACTACATGCTGCTATATATGCCGACGTATGCATCGCGCCAACTCGGGCTCTCGCCGTCGTCCGGTTTTATCGCGACGCTGGTGGCCGGTTTTATCGTGATGGTGCTCACGCCGATTGTGGGTCACTGGTCCGATAAAGTCGGCCGCACCCGGATCATGCTGGGCGCTGGCTCGATATTCTTCGTCACCATCTATCCGGCGTTCATGTTCATGAATGCGCATCCCTCCATGCTGACGCTGCTTGCTGCCGTCATGTGGGTCGCGGTGCTGAAGGCCATCTACTTCGCGCCGATTCCCGCCTTGATGTCCGACCTGTTTCCGACTCGTACTCGGACCACGGGGATGGCGGTCGGCTACAACGTCGGCACGACCGTCTTCGGTGGTTTCACGCCGCTTGCGGTGGCTTCGCTGATCGCGCTGACGGGCAACAATCTGGCGCCGGGTTTCTATCTGATGATCGCCGCCATCATCAGTCTTTTCACTCTGGTATGGGCGCGCAGGCGCCTGAAAGTACACTGATTCAGTTCGACGAACACCTTGGAATCAAACGATATGCAAAACGATTTATCGCAGGCCATGAAGGACGCCATCCGGTTTTCAACCGACCACGAAACTGTCTGGGATCGCAGCGTGAAGGGCGCGTGGGGCGTGCATCCGAACGACCCCCCGCCCTGGAACAAGCTGCTTGGGCCGGTGCATGATCGCGGGCCGGTGTCGGGTGCGATTTCAGTCGATAGCCGCGTGCTCACTACGTGGGGCGAACCGGATCGTGCGGACCTGACATTCAGTATCGCAAAGACGTACCTCGCTCTGCTGGCAGGCGTGGCGCACGATCGCGGCCTGCTGCCCGATGTGAACGAACCGGTCCATGTGCGCGTGCCGGGCATCGGTTTCGACGATGAACACAACGCCCAGGTCACATGGGCGCAGTTGCTGCAGCAGACGAGCGAATGGACGGGCGAGTACTTTGGCTTGTCGGATCAGGCCGATCATTATCGGGCGGTGACGTTCGGCACGCCGCCGAATGGCAAGAAAGGCGACCTGCGGCCGGTGCAAACGCCCGGCACGTACTGGGAATACAACGATGTGCGCATCAATCAGTTGTCGCTGGCGCTACTGTATTTGTTCGGCCGGCCGCTGCCCGATGTGTTCCGCGAAGCGATCATGCGACCGGCTGGAGCGAGCGATAACTGGAAATGGGTCGGTTACGACAACGCATGGGTGGAGATCAACGGTCAGCGCGTGCAGTCGGTGCCGGGTGGAACGCACTGGGGCGGCGGGTTATCGATCAGCGCGAACGACCAGCTCAAGGTGGCCCAGCTCTTCGTCAACGAAGGAATGATCGACGGGCGCCAGGTTATCTCGCGCGAGTGGATCGCCCGCATGCAGACGCCGTGCAAACTCGCGGCTTACTACGGGTATCTCGTGTGGCTGAACCACGAGGGGCGCGTATTTCCGAGCGTGCCGGCATCGAGCTATTTTGCTATCGGCGCGGGGAGTTCGTTCATGTGGATCGAGCCGGAGCGGAAGATGGCGGTGATCGTTCGCTGGCTGAATTCCGCCCACGCCGATGAGTTTTTTGGTCTGGTGCTCAAGGCCGTGGATGAAATCCTGACGCGCTAGTTCGCTGCTGCAAGCCCCTGCAACCACGCCAGAAGCGGCCTGAGCTTCTCGCGATACTCATTGCGCGGCGGATGCACGAGGTAATACCCCGAGCCCGTTTCAAGCACGCGATCGAACGGCGCAACCAGCGCGCCGTTCGACAAATTTTCCTGAACCAGATTCAGATCCCCCAACGCCACGCCCATTCCGCGAACGGCGGCGCCAAATGCGAGATCGAGCGTATCGAAGACCTGCTCGCGATACGTATGCGCCGCAAGCTCACCGCTTTCCTGCTGCAGCCATAACATCCAGCCGCGTCGCCCGAAGCTGGAGTGCAGCAGTGTGTGCTTCTTCAAGTCTGCCGGGTCGCGCAAGGGCGGCTCGCCCTGCGCCGTCTGCGGCGAACACACAGGCGTCAATCTTTCCTGCATCAGGCAGGTCGCCTCCAGCCCGTCCCAGCGGCCGCTGCCAAAGAGAATGGCGGCATCGAGCGTGCCTTC